>JBBSLR010000016.1:0-15015 GCA_038255045.1 Phormidesmidales cyanobacterium | reverse complement strand
GGCGCTGCGGGCGGCAGGCGAAGATGGAGCATCCCGCAAGCTAGCGGTGGTGGCGACAGAACGCGCCCTGCAACCACACCTGCCCCCCGTCTCGGCCCTAGAGCCCTACTGCCTGCGACTGGAGCTAAAGCAGGAAATTAACTTCAAAGCCCTGGGCCAGCGGCTGGCCACCCTGGGCTACGAGCGGGTGACGGTGGTAGAAACCGAGGGCCAGTGGGCGCAGCGGGGCGACATCATCGACGTGTACCCGGTGGCATCCGAACTGCCGGTGCGGCTAGAACTGTTTGGCGATGAGCTAGAGCGGCTGCGGGAGTTTGACCCGGCTACCCAGCGATCGCTCGATGCCATCGACCACCTGGTGCTCACCCCCACCCAGTACGGCTCGGTGATCGTCGAGCACCTGCGCCAGCAGGGCAAGCTGAATGACCTGCTTTCAGAAGCTGCCCAAGAGGGCTTAGCCAGCGGCATTATTCCCGAAGGCACCCGCCGCTGGCTGGGGCTGGCCTTCTCAAACCCCGCCTCGCTGCTAGATTATTTGCCCGACAACACCCTGATGGCAGTGGATGAGGTCGATCAGTGCCAGGCCCACAGCGATCGCTGGCTGGAGCACGTCGAAGACCACTGGAACGAGGTCAATAGCCCCAGCCCGGTAGAGGGGGAAGCTGCTGTTCAATTGCCCAAAATCCACCGCGCTTTTCTCGCCACCCTCAGCGACGCCGAGGTGTTTCCCCGCGTTGACCTGTCTGAAATCGCCGAGGCCAACAATGGCCTGAACCTGTCCAGCCGCCCGGTGCAGGCGATTCCGCACCAGTTTGGCAAGCTGGCGGAGTCGATTCGCAAGGAGTGCGATCGCAAATACGCCGTCTGGCTGGCCTCGGCCCAGCCCTCTCGCTCTGTGTCGCTGCTGCAAGAGCACGACTGCCCGGCGCAGTTTATTCCTAACCCCAGGGATTTTAATGCGATCGACAAACTGCACGTTCAGCACGTGCCGGTGGCGGTGAAGTATTCAGGATTGGCGGAGCTGGAGGGCTTTGTGCTGCCCACCTTCCGCATTGTGGTGGTCACCGACCGCGAGTTCTTTGGTCAGCACACCCTGGCCACCGGGGGCTACGTGCGCAAGCGCAGGCGGGCCGCCTCCAAACAGGTCGACCCCAACAAAATGAAGCCGGGGGATTTTGTCGTCCACCGCAGCCACGGCATCGGCAAATTTCTCAAGCTGGAAAGCCTGGTGCTCAATAATGAAACCCGCGACTACCTGGCAATTCAGTACGCCGACGGGCTGCTGCGGGTGGCGGCAGATTCAGTCGGGTCGCTCTCCCGCTACCGAGCCGCCAGCGGCCAGGCCCCGGTGCTCAACAAAATGACCAGCACCGCCTGGGAAAAAACCAAGGGCCGGGCCAAAAAAGCCATTCAAAAAGTGGCCGTCGATCTGCTCAGGCTCTACGCCCAGCGGGCCAAAATGGAGGGTTTTTCTTACCCCGCCGACATGCCCTGGCAGCAGGAGCTGGAAGACTCCTTCCCCTACCAGGCCACCCCCGACCAGCTCAAAGCGGTGCAGGATGTGAAGCGCGACATGGAGAGCGATCGCCCCATGGATCGCCTGGTCTGCGGCGACGTCGGCTTCGGCAAAACCGAGGTGGCGCTGCGGGCCATCTTCAAAGCCGTCACCGCCGGGCAGCAGGTGGCTTTGCTGGCCCCCACCACCATCCTCACCCAGCAGCACTACCACACCCTCAAAGAACGCTTCGCTCCCTACCCCATTCAAGTCGGGCTGCTCAACCGCTTCCGCACCGCCAACGAGAAAAAAGACATTCTGCAACGGCTCAAGACCGGCGAACTGGATGTGGTGGTCGGCACCCACCAGCTGCTGGGCAAAGGTGTCGCCTTCAAAGGCCTGGGCCTGCTGGTGGTGGACGAAGAACAGCGCTTTGGCGTCAACCAAAAAGAGCGGATCAAATCCCTCAAAACCCAGGTGGATGTGCTCACCCTCAGCGCCACCCCGATCCCCCGCACCCTCTATATGGCCCTCTCTGGGGTGCGCGAAATGAGCCTGATCACCACCCCGCCGCCGTCGCGCCGCCCGATCAAAACCCACCTCTCGCCCCACGACCCGGAGGCGATCCGCACCGCCATTCGTCAAGAACTCGACCGGGGCGGCCAGGTGTTTTACGTGGTGCCCAGGGTCGAGGGCATCGAGGAAACCTCTGCCAAAATTCGCGAGATGGTGCCTGCGGCTAGAATTGCGATCGCCCACGGCCAAATGGACGAAGGCGAGCTAGAGTCGACCATGCTCACCTTCAGCAACGGCGACGCCGAAGTGCTGCTCTGCACCACCATCATCGAGTCGGGCCTCGACATTCCCCGGGTCAACACCATTTTGATCGAAGACGCCCACCGCTTCGGCCTCTCCCAGCTCTACCAGCTGCGGGGGAGAGTCGGGCGGGCGGGCATTCAGGCCCACGCCTGGCTGTTTTACCCCAAAAAATCCCTCACCGACAAAGCCCGCCAGCGCCTCCGCGCCATTCAGGAGTTCACCCAGCTCGGCTCTGGCTACCAGCTGGCCATGCGCGACATGGAAATTCGCGGCGTCGGCAACCTGCTGGGGGCCGAGCAGTCGGGCCAAATGGATGCGATCGGCTTTGACCTCTACATGGACATGCTCGAAGAAGAGATCGCCGAAATTCGCGGCCAGGATATTCCCAAAGTCGAAGACACCCAGGTCGATCTCAACGTCACCGCCTTTGTGCCCAACGACTACATCCCCGACCTGGAGCAAAAGATGGGCGCTTACCGCTCCCTAGCTGCGGCCAACAGCAAGGTTGAGCTCATGCAAATTGCGGCAGATTTGAGCGATCGCTTTGGCCCCATCCCCTACTCCACCGCCCAGCTGGTGCGCATGCTGGAGCTAAAGCTGGTGGCCAAAGCCGCTGGTTTCTCGCGCATCAAGCCCGAGGGCAAACAGCACGTGGTGATGGAAACCCCCATGGAAGAACCGGCCTGGAAGAAGCTCAGCGAGCAGCTGCCCAGCCACCTGAAAACGCGCTTTGTCTACAGCGGCGGTAAGGTGGTGGTGCGCGGGCTGGGGGTGCTGAAGCCGGAGAAGCAATTGGAGAGCCTGACGGAGTGGCTGGGGTATTTGCAGGGGGCGATCGCAAAACCACTGGCTAGCTAAACTATAAGGAGCAAATTCTTGCATCAGGAGCGAAAGCGATGACCCTGACTGACGTTCTTCCGAGCATTCGGCAGCTTTCCATTATGGAAAAGCTGAAGCTGATTCGCATTCTGGCAGAAGATCTAGAGACAGCAGAGGATATTTCGCCCCTAGAACCCTTCAAGACCTATGACCTGCCCACCCCATACAACAGCTTTGGAGCTGGTGCCGCTTTGATGCAGACGTTAGACTCAGCCCAGCAGGCTTGATAGCTATGCGTTTTCGCTACTCCACCACCGATCCTGCCCAAAACAAGTTCGACAGCCTGCCATGAATTCCGCTTATTCTCCGCCGAGAAGGGCGCACGGTTGAAGCACTAGGGCTGGTTGACAGTGGCGCGACCGTAAACGTCATGCCCTATGAGTTGGGGCTTCAATTGGGTGCTGTCTGGGAAGATAGCCGGGCAATCCTCCAGCTTGCAGGCAATTTGGGTACTCAACCAGCTATGCCTTTTTTTGCCGTGGCCCAAGTTGGGGATATTGCACCGGTTCAGCTAGCCTTTGCCTGGACTACAAGCCCACGTGCACCTCTAATTGTGGGTCAGGCAAACTTTTTCATGGAGTTTGACGTGTGCTTTTACCGCTCCAAAATGGAATTTGAGGTTAAGCCTAAGACACCATAATGAAGCCATTTGTCTATGGAGAAGTGAAAAGGATCCAGAAGTTCGATAGCGCGTCATCCTCCGCACTCGGCCCAACTAAGACTGACCAGTATTTTGTTGGCATTTGATCACAGCTTCCAGCGCGATCGCCCTATCCGCTTCTATCTTGCGAACTCTACAAGCGCTAAGGCAACTTTTCGCCGTTGAAACCTCTGTGCGGTCAGAGATACAGGTCGTTGGGCCGCCGGCCCTGGATGCTAGCATCGGCCGCAATCCTAAGACCCTTAATCAACGTTTTGAAAATCTTCCCAAAAGCTCAATCAGCAGCAGTGCGCCACCGCTGGCAAAAGCACCGCCGAGCATGCCATTGGCCACCCGCACCTGAGGCGCTTCAGTGAGACAGTGTTCGGGTAGTGCTTTTGATGTGTTGCAGACTTGGCTCTCAACCCGCGCTGCTCCACCGCCCAAGAGAATACCTGCACCGAGCACCAGGGTGGCTGCCCATACTAAGCGATTTTTTTCGCGTTGAATAAACATTTCGGTAGTTGAAAAACGGTGAGTTTAGAGTGCCCAACTACATCGATTTTAATCACGGTGTTAAGCCATGCCCGACAAACGAAAGCATCGATGCCGACCTGGTCAACGAATACACCAGCATCCACGAGACCTTTTATCTGTGATACCGCCAGCTTTGTGCTGATGCGCGATCGCGGCATTTCTGAAGCATTATCGACCGATCGCCATTTTGAGCAAGCAGGGTTCATCCGCCTCCTGCGACCCACTGCATAACGACGCTATTAAGCCACAGGCGGCAACCCGCCTGAGAACAATCGTGAACACCGACCCTGCTCAGTCGGCCACTCTTTCTACAATGCAACCATACGGAGCATTTATGGATTAACCAGGTAGAGCGGAGCCATGCAACCCACCCAAAATTTATTTACCGAAAAAGCTTGGGATGCCATTGTGCGATCGCAGGATATCGCCAAGCAGGCCCAGCAGCAGCAGATCGAGAGCGACCACCTGCTGCTGGCGCTGCTCGACCAAGCTGGCCTCGCCAGCAGCATTTTTGCCAAGCTGGGGGTAAATGGCACTCAGCTGCGCGATCGCACCGAGGGCTTCATCAACCGCCAGCCCAAGGTATCTGGGTCAGGGTCGTCGGTGTACCTGGGCAAATCGCTCGACACGCTGCTCGACCGGGCCGACAAGTACAAAAAAGACTACGACGACGAATACATTTCCATCGAGCACCTGATCTTGGCCTACCCCGGCGACAGCCGCTTTGGTAAAAGCCTATTTCAAGACCTCGGGCTCAGCGAAGCCAAGCTCAAGCAAGTCATTCAAGAGATTCGAGGCACCCAGAAAGTGACCGACCAAAACCCCGAAGGTAAATACCAATCGCTCGAAAAGTACGGGCGCGACCTCACTGACGCCGCCAGTCGGGGCAAGCTCGACCCGGTGATTGGCCGCGACGACGAGATTCGCCGCACCATTCAGATTCTCTCGCGGCGCACCAAAAATAACCCGGTGCTGATTGGCGAGCCGGGGGTGGGTAAGACTGCGATCGCCGAGGGGCTGGCCCAGCGCATCGTCAGCGGCGACGTGCCCCAGTCGCTCAAAGGTCGCCAGCTGATCGCCCTTGATATGGGCGCGCTAATTGCCGGAGCTAAGTATCGCGGCGAGTTTGAAGAACGGCTCAAGTCGGTGCTCAAAGAGGTCACCGATTCCGAAGGCCAGATCATTCTCTTTATCGACGAGATCCACACGGTGGTGGGGGCCGGAGCCACCCAGGGGGCGATGGATGCGGGCAACCTGCTGAAGCCCATGCTGGCTCGCGGCGAGCTGCGCTGCATTGGCGCGACCACGCTAGACGAGTACCGCAAATATATTGAGAAAGACGCCGCCCTAGAGCGCCGCTTCCAGCAGGTTTACGTTGATCAGCCCACCGTAGAAGACACGATCTCGATTTTGCGCGGCCTGAAGGAGCGCTATGAGCTGCACCACGGAGTCACGATTTCTGACAGTTCTTTAGTAGCTGCTGCGACGCTGTCTACCCGATACATTAGCGATCGATTCCTGCCCGACAAGGCGATTGATCTAATGGATGAAGCGGCCGCCAAACTTAAAATGGAGATCACCTCCAAGCCTGAGGAGCTCGATGAGGTAGATCGCAAGATTCTCCAGCTCGAAATGGAGCGGTTGTCGCTGAAAAAAGAAATTGATCCAGCCTCCATGGAGCGCCTGGAGCGGATCGAAAAAGAACTGGCCGATCTCAAAGAGCAGCAGAGCGCCCTCAATGCCCAGTGGCAGTCTGAAAAAGATGTGATGGATAGTATTCAGTCCATCAAAGAGCAGATCGAGCAGGTCAACATCGAAGTCCAGCAGGCAGAGCGGGAGTACAACTACAACTTGGGAGCAGAACTCAAGTACGGCAAGCTCACCGAGCTACAGCGCCAGCTCGAAGATGCCGAAGCCCATCTAAACGAAACCCAAACCACCGGCAAAACCCTGCTGCGTGAAGAGGTGACTGAAGAAGATATTGCCGAGATCATCTCCAAGTGGACGGGGATTCCGGTCAGCAAGCTGGTGCAGTCAGAAATGACGAAGCTGCTGCTGCTTGAAGACGAGCTGCACGAGCGGGTGATCGGCCAAGATGAGGCGGTGACGGCGGTGGCCGATGCGATTCAGCGATCGCGCGCCGGGCTGGCCGACCCCAACCGCCCGATCGCCAGCTTTATTTTCCTCGGCCCCACCGGGGTGGGCAAAACCGAGCTGGCCAAGGCCCTAGCCGCCTACCTGTTTGACACCGAAGAGGCCCTGGTGCGCATCGACATGTCCGAATACATGGAAAAGCACGCCGTCTCGCGCCTGATCGGTGCTCCTCCGGGCTATGTGGGCTACGACGAGGGCGGCCAGCTGACCGAGGCCATTCGCCGCCGCCCCTTTGCGGTGATTCTCTTCGACGAAATTGAGAAGGCCCACCCCGACGTGTTTAACGTCATGCTGCAAATTCTCGACGATGGCCGCGTCACCGATGCCCAGGGCCGCACGGTTGACTTCAAAAACTCCATCATCATCATGACCAGCAACATCGGCTCCCAGTTCATTCTCGACGTGGCGGGCGACGACAGCCAGTACGAAGAGATGAAAGCCCGCGTCATGGAGGCGCTGCGGGGCAGCTTCCGGCCTGAGTTTCTCAACCGGGTGGATGAGATGATCATCTTCCACGGGCTGCTCAAGTCGCAGCTGCGCAACATTGTCAAGCTGCAAATCGTGCGCCTCGAAGAACGCCTGGCCGATCGCAAAATGGCTATTACCCTGTCAGAGTCGGCCCTCGATTTCTTAGCGGAGGTGGGCTACGACCCGGTCTACGGTGCCCGACCGCTGAAGCGCGCCATCCAGCGCGAGCTAGAGACGCAGATCGCCAAGGCGATTTTGCGCAGCGAGTTTGGCGAGGGCGACACCATCGTGGTGGATGTCGAAAACGAGCGCCTCTCCTTCAAGCGCCAGCCCGCTGAGGTGCTGGCGCTGTAGCGACCCGACCTCGGGCTTTGGGGGATTTGATCGGGCCAGACATTCCCCAACGCATGCGGCTTTAAACCTGGGCATCTTTCCTGTGAATCCCTTAGAGTGTGAATCTTTGAAACGAGCCATTGCATTTCAAACGCCTACGGTTGCAGGAACCACAGGGCTTTGGCAAAATGTTTGTATAGAGGTCTGGGCATTTTCACTGGGACAGCTGGTACAAAATCTCCATAATTTTTCCGTAGGATTCCGGAATTCATTTGGGTATGATGTAGTTATGCAACGCCCATGTTTTTCGGTTTTAACCTCCGTTGCAGGCTGCGGTCATGGGCAACCCATCAGGAGCATCACAGCGGCGGGCCGGGTTCCCCGGTTTTTAGTCGATTGGTACCGGGTTCAGGTCGGGATCTTGAACTGCCCCCCAGGCAGAACTCCGCCCTTGGGCTTGGATTAGGTTTACTCAACAGGAATGGGGTTGGTTATGAAAGTCGCTCACGATAGCTCAAAGCACGGCTACAGGAACGTTATGGAAATCCTGGTAGCTGAAGAGGTAGATAAACAGGTCAAAACCCTCCAACCCCGCGTGTTGAAATACCTCAAGCGGGTCGAAGTCGAGACCTTTGCCCTCAATCATCTGCCTTCCCTCTATGCCTCCAGCGAGAAAGGCTGGCAGCATCAGTACGAAAAAGCCAGGCGAGAGCTGCACAACCAGATCAAAAATTCTGTGCAGCAGGCCTTTGCGGCGGTGCAGGTTGACCCCATTCGGGCGTCTGAACCCCTGCGTTTGCCCCACGACGAGGCGGCGGCAGGTGCCCTCAAAGCCCTGCGAGAAATGCTCAAGCAGCCCGATCTGAGCTGGGATGGGGCGATCAACCGTCTGCGGTCGGTAGTGGGCATGCGGAACCCGCTGCCCACCGACGCGGGGGCGGGCAGCTCCCACCGGACTCGCTATCAAGATGCCTCTTCCTCTGCGATGACTAGCGCTGAGCGGGGCGACGGTAGCCATGGTCAGCACTGGCGACCCGGCACCTACGGAGCTGAGGTGTCGTGGCAAAAGACCCATGACACCTCTGGCGATAATTTTGACTGGAACGATTCTCGCTACCAAAAGTAGTAGGCATAGCTTGAGAGGTCAAACGGTTGTTTGACCTCTCAAGCTGATTTTTTGAGCCTGGTTTGGGTGCAATTTAGGTACTACAGCAAGCGCAGAGCACGAGTTGGATTTGGATGAGAGCTACCTCAATCCCGCCTGGCTCAGCAGCGCTGGCGGTATGCCCAACGCCATCACCCCCTGGCGCAGGCTGGCGGCAGTTGCGGGGTCAACGGCCTCATAGATGTCAATGGCGCGGCGAAATGATCGCAGCGCCTCGGGCAGCTGCCCCAGCTTAAATCGGGCTACTCCCAGGTTTTGGTGGGCCTCGGGATAGTTGGGGTCAAGGGCGATCGCCCGCTCGTAGGCCGCGATCGCCTCGTCTAAATATCCCCTGGCTCGGTGGGTGGCCCCTAGGTTGTAGTGGGCGATCACCAGGTTTGGCTCAGCGGCGATCGCCTGCTCAAACAGCTCAATGGCCCCCTCTAGTTCGCCCTGGGCTTTCTTCAGACTGCCGTAGTTGATCCATGCGCCCAGTTTGAGCCGGGGGGGCACCGCCTGGGCCAGGGCCGCTTCATAGTCGCTGGCCGCTTTGTCAGGGTGGTCGGCCTGGGCTAGGGCGCGGTGGTAGTGCAGCTCGTAGCGGGTCAGGTCATCGAGGCTGTCGGTTTGCGCTAGGGCGCGGTTGAGCAGCGGCAGGGCGGCGGCCGATTGGTCAGACTCGACGTAGAGGGCCGCGAGTTTGTTTAATAGGTAGCCGTCGTCGGGATGCTCCGCCAGATAGCCTTCCATGGTGGTGCGGGCGCGATCAAACTTGCCCCGCTGCACGACGATGGCGGGGTCGTAGCCGGTGTGGTGCAGAGCCACCTCACCTAGGGTAATCACCTGCCAGTGAGCATCCTGGGCTTGCAGCGCCGCCACGCTGTCGTCCACCGTCTCGTGGTAGGGGCGGTTAAAGGTGATTTCTGGCCGACGGCGAAAGCAGCGGGTGATCAGCGTGTAGGGGGCCTGGGGTGCGCCCAGCTCCAGCCGCAGCAGGTTGAGGGCCAGCACGACCTCGGCAGCGATGTCCCCCAGCGGTTGGCCCTGGTCAAGGGTTTGCAGCACCTGGGCCGTCTCCGGCAGCAGCACCTCGTCGGCGTCGAGCACCAGTACCCAGTCGCCGGTAGCGTGGCGCAGCGATTCGTTGCGGGCGGCGGCAAAGTCGTTTAGCCAGTCAAAGCTGTAGACCTTGGCCCCGTAGGATTGGGCGATCGCCACAGTGTCATCCACCGACCCCGTATCGACCACCACGATTTCGCCTACCACTCCCTGCACCGTCGCCAGCGTGCGGGCCAGGGTAGCGGCCTCGTCTTTAACAATCATGCAGAGGCTAATCATCAGCCTTCTCCTAGGGCCTGGTTGGCCCGCGCGATCGCCTGGCGCACCTGATCAAAGCCGGTGCCGCCGTAGCTGTTGCGGGCCGAGACCACCTGCTGCGGGGCGATCGCCCCATAGATATCGTCTTCAAAGGCGGGGTGAATCGCCTGCCATTCTTCGAGGGTCAGCTCGCGCAAGAGCTTGCCCGCCGCCAGCGATGTCTTCACCACCTTGCCCACCAGGTTGTAGGCCTCGCGGAAGGGCACCCCCTTGGTGGCTAAATAGTCGGCCACATCGGTGGCGTTGGAGTAGTCTTCGTTCACCGCCTGGCGCAGGCGCGGCACCTGGAAGTTGACCCCCTCGGCCAGCAAAATGGTCATCGCTTCCACGCAGCCGCGGACGGTGTGAACCGTGTCGAAGATCGCCTCTTTGTCTTCTTGCAGGTCTTTGTTGTAGGCCAGGGGCAGGCCCTTCATCATCACCAGCAGCCCTTGCAGGTGGCCAAAGACGCGGCCCGTCTTGCCCCGCACCAGCTCCGGCACGTCGGGGTTTTTCTTTTGGGGCATGATGCTAGAGCCGGTGGAGCAGCTGTCGTTGAGGGTGACAAAGCTAAACTCCTCCGAGGCCCAGAGAATCATCTCCTCAGACAGCCGCGACAGGTGCACCATGATCAGGCTGGCGGCGCAGGCAAACTCAATGGCAAAGTCGCGATCGCTCACCCCATCCAAACTGTTGCCGTACACCTTCTCAAACCCCAGCAGCTCGGCGGCATACTGGCGGTCGATGGGGAAGGTCGTCCCCGCCAGGGCACCGCAGCCCAGGGGCGAAATATTCACCCGCTTTTGAATGTCGCCGAGCCGCTCCCAGTCGCGCTGGGCCATGTCAAAGTAGGCCAGCAGGTGGTGGGCCAGGCTGAGGGGCTGGGCGCGCTGGAGGTGGGTATAGCCGGGAATCAGGGTTTCCACATGGGCTGCGGCGATGCCTAGCAGGGTTTGCTGGTACTGGCGCAGCTGGGCCTGGATGGCCTCGATTTGGGCGCGCAGGTAGAGGCGCAGGTCGGTGCCCACCTGGTCGTTGCGGCTGCGGGCGGTGTGCAGCTTTTTGCCCACGTCGCCAATCAGCTCCGTCAGCCGACGCTCGACGGCAAAGTGTACGTCCTCGGCTTCGACACCGGGTTTAAAGTCGCCAGCGCGAAACTCCTGGCGAATGGTCTCTAGGCCGGTGACGATCTGCTCGCCCTCGGTTGGGCTAATGATGCCGGTTTTGACCAGCATTTTGGCGTGGGCCTCAGAGCCGGTGAGGTCGTACTCCAGCAGCTGAATGTCAAAGCCAATGCTGGCGTTAAACAGCGCGATCGCAGGGTGCAGCGCCGTCTCAAAGCGCTGGCTCCAGGTTTGGGTAGGGGGCGTTTCCATCAGGGCGGGTTTAAAAGGCGGTCAGGTTGCGGATCATATAGCCAAGCACAATACCGAAGAGCAGCGCCCAGATCTGTCCTGATTCGACAAAATTGTTCCAGACGTTGCCCATGTCGCCCAGAATGTCTTGGTCAAACTCCTGGGCCAGCACCGGGGAAAGGGCGCTGGGGGCCGTTGCCAGCCCCGCCGCACCGGGCGCACTGGCGATCGCAACTTCGGTAAAATAGCCGCTGAAGCCGTCCCCATCGCCGAGGCTGACGGGGCGCAGAATGGTGTCTACCGAAAGAGACGGTGAGGCAGCTTGAAACGAACCCTGCACAAGAGAACCGGAAAGCTGGGGAATGACGTCCATGGTGCTGTGACGACCTAAGCATGGTTAACACCCAACAGACTATCACCATACCGCTGAGACCGAGCCTCTGGAACCCAAAAACCGTCTGGGGTTTGGCGGTTGTAGCCGCCCTGGCCCTGGCGGCCTACCAGGCGGGCCTGGGTCGGCCTGGAGTTGACCTGATCAACCTGGGCGGCTGGCCGCAGCTGCGCGAATTTTTGGGGGCGGCCCTGCACCCCGACCTGAGCGCCGAGTTTGTGGCGCTGATGGGCCGCGCTGCCCTGGTTACCCTGGCCTACGCCGTGCTGGGTACCGCCCTGAGTGTGGCCCTGGGGCTGGGGGGCGGGCTGCTGTCCTCGGCGGTGTGGTGGCAGACGGTGTGGCCGCGCGACCCCTGGGGTCTGGGCCGGGGGCTGGGGCTGGGGGTGCGGGGGCTGCTGGCCTTTCCCCGCGCTATTCACGAGCTGATCTGGGGGCTGGTGCTGCTGCAAGTGCTGGGCCTCAACCCGCTGGTGGGGGTGCTGGCGATCGCCATTCCCTTCGGTGCGATCGTCTCTAAAGTATTTTCAGAAATTCTTGACGAAACCCCCCAGGCCCCCCTCAAGGCGCTGCTCAACGCCGGGGTGCCGCCCCTGAGCGCCTTTGCCTACAGCCTGCTGCCCCAGGCGCTGCCCAACCTGCTCTCCTACACCTTTTATCGGTTTGAATGTTCCCTCAGGTCTGCGGCAGTGCTGGGCATCATTGGGGCCGGGGGCCTGGGCTACGAGATTTTCTTGAGTCTGCAATCGCTGCGCTACGACCAGCTGTGGACCGGCTTCTATGCCCTGGTCATCCTCAACGGCGCGGTGGATGCCTGGAGCGGGGTCGTCCGCCGCCGCATGGGCTTCACCAGCCGCCTCGACATCAACCGCCAGCCTGGGGCCAAAACCAACCCAGCTCCTCTCAAAGCGCCCCGCCAAGACTGGCTGCTGCGCCTGTCGTGGATGGGGGCGATTTTGGCTTTGCCCCTGAGCGGGTGGTTTCTGCGGCTAGATATCACCAGTCTTTGGGCACCGCGCACCCAGCGACTGCTGGGAGAATTACTCGGTACGGGCCTGCCGCCGCTGCCCTCTTTGGCAGAGCTGGCGAATCTGGCGAACCTGGCCTGGCTGACGGTGGCGATGTCAATGGTGGCGATCGCCCTGGCGGGCCTTTTCGGCCTGATCTTCTCGCTGCCCGCCGCCCAAAACTTTTTGCTGCCGGGGGGGCTGCTGCGCCCCATTGGTCAAAATGGCGACCAGCGCGGCGGCTTTGCGCTCGGGGCCTACGCGCTGCTGGGCCTCAGCCGTCTGGTGCTGCTGGTCAGCCGCGCCATCCCCGCCCCGATCTGGGCACTGGTGCTGCTGTACATGCTGTTTCCCGGCGTGCTGCCCGGTGCCCTGGCCCTGGCCCTGCACAACTTCGGCAGTCTCGGTCGCCTGATGGCCGAGGTGAATGAGAACCTGGACGATCGCCCCGTGCGCGCCCTCAGCGCCCTGGGGGCTGGCCCAATAGCGGTGGTGGCCTACGGCATCTGGCCACAAAACCTGGGCCGCTTTTTGGCCTATATTCTCTATCGCTGGGAGGTCTGTCTGCGCGAAACGGTGATCGTCGGCCTGGTGGGGGCCGGGGGGCTAGGCCGCCTGCTGACCGAGCAAATCAGCAGCTTCGACTACAGCGGCGTGACGGTGACTCTGGCGGTGTTTGTGGCCCTGACCTTTGCCGTGGATGCGGTGAGCCAGCAGCTGCGAAGGGGGTTGCGAGAGTGAGCGAGCTGAGAGCTAGTAGCTCTCAGCTCGCCAATCCGGACACTCCTCACCCCCCGCCCACCCGTGGGGATGAATGCCGCACACCAGCAGGCTGCGCCTGGCTCGGCTGGTGCCGTAGGCGATGCCGTGGTAATGGGTGCAGCCCTGGCAGGGGTGGGGGCGGGTGGAGGAAATGGCTCGAAAGCCGACCTGCGATCGCAGAATTTGCTGCTTGCTCTTCCCTCGCTGCCACTGCTCGTAGGCCCGGCGGCGGCACATATCGTTGGCCCGGTGAAAGAGTTCGTCGGTGACGCTCACGACTGTTCTCGCTCTAGGAGGTTGGTGGCGCTGGGTGACGCCGGAGGTAGCTATCGGTCAAACTAGCGCAGATCGCCAGCAGGCGCTCTAGGTCTAGACTACCGAACTGCCCCGAGCGATTCCAGAAAAATTAAAAGGCTGAAATGGGGGAGACGGGCTTTTGGGTTTGGGGTCAGCCCTGACAAGGTGGGGTAAATTTGGGGGCTGATCCCTGCGATTGGCCGCTGGGCCTAGGACTAGAAGTCCAAGGCTCAAAGCCGAAATCCTCTGAAGAGGATTAGGAGCCGAGGTTCCCCGTCTGCTTTAGCCGACTTTCGCGATGAGCCAGGGAGTAAACCCCCTGGCGGTCGTGGCCGGAGTCCTGATACCGAACACCGAACTAAACCTCGCACAGTAGCGGCGGTACCATAGGAAAGCAGCTTGCCCCCTGCCCAAGCTGCCCCCGCCCCTATGGATCTCTTTGACCACAGCCGCCAGGCCCAGATAGACCGGGATGCCCCCCTGGCGGCGCGGCTGCGGCCCCGCAGCCTGGACGAGTTTATTGGTCAAGATGCGGTGGTGGGGCCGGGGCGACTGCTGCGGCGAGCCATTCAGGCCGACCAGCTGTCGTCGCTGATTTTTTTTGGGCCGCCGGGCACGGGCAAGACCACCCTGGCCCAGATCATTGCCAACACCACCAGCGCCCACTTCATTGCGCTGAATGCGGTGCTGGCCGGGGTGAAAGACATTCGCGAGGCGATCGCCACTGCCCAAGAGCTGCGCGGCCAGTATGGCAGACGCACGATTCTCTTTGTCGACGAGGTACACCGCTTTAACAAGGCCCAGCAAGATGCCCTGCTGCCCTGGGTCGAAAACGGCACGGTGGTGCTGATCGGGGCCACCACCGAGAACCCGTTCTTTGAGGTCAACAAGGCGCTGGTCAGCCGATCGCGCATTTTTCAGCTCAAGCCCCTAGAGCCAGCGGATCTGTATCGGGTGGTGCAGCAGGCCTTGGGCGATCGGGAGCGGGGCTACGGCGATCGCCCGGTCGCCCTCGAACCCGCCGCCCTCGACCACCTGGTCAACGTGGCCAACGGCGACGCCCGCGCCCTGCTCAACGCCCTGGAGCTGGCGGTGGAAACCACTTCGCCCGCCGAGCATGGCCAGATTCTCATCACCCTGGCGGTGGCCGAAGAGTCGATTCAGCAGCGGGCGGTGCTCTACGACAAGGAGGGCGATGCTCACTTCGACACCATCAGCGCCTTTATCAAGAGCGTGCGCGGCTCTGACCCCGATGCGGCGCTCTACTGGCTGGCCCGCATGGTCTACGCGGGCGAAGACCCCCGATTTATCTTTCGCCGCCTGGTGATTTTGGCCAGCGAAGACATTGGCCTGGGCGACCCCCACGCCGTCACCGTGG
>JBBSLR010000015.1:0-15132 GCA_038255045.1 Phormidesmidales cyanobacterium | reverse complement strand
TGGTGGTGAGGGTGCCCTGGGTCACCATTTGAAAGCTGTGGGAAAGCACCGCGTGGGCGATCTCGTGGCCCACCAGGCCCGCCAGCTCGGCCTCAGAGTGGCTTCTGGTGATGGCTCCGGCGTTGATAAAGATTTTGCCGCCGGGTTGATCTTGGCCGAAACCTCAAAACACAAAGAACTAGAGGAGCAAATCAGCCCCATTGCCGACATGCTGGTGCCGATTTTCTTCATCGTTGTGGGGGCGCGTACCGATCTCAGCGTGCTCAACCCGCTAGAGCCTGCTAACCGCGCCGGGTTGGTCATTGCTTCGTTCTTGGTGGTGGTCGCCATTGTCGGCAAGGTGATGGCGGGCTTTGCCATCTTTGGCCAGCCCGGCATCAACCGCCTGGCGGTTGGAGTTGGCATGGTGCCTCGGGGCGAGGTGGGTCTGGTGTTTGCTGGGGTAGGAGCCGCCAGCGGCGTGCTCACCGAATCGCTGGATGCGGCCATTATCGTGATGGTGATCTTTACCACGTTCCTAGCACCGCCGCTGCTGCGGATGGTGTTTAAGGAAGATGACGCAGCGGTTTCCCCGATGGAACCCGCCCCCGAGCTAGAAACCGCCGACGAGGTAGGGCCTTAGACTACCCCTGTTAAGGTGGCTGTCTAATACAGCAAAATCTCCAGAACGGTGATGATTTGCCGGTCTTCGGCTACGACCACCAGGGAGTCAACTCCCTGACTGATCGCTCAAGTCTGCTAAAGCAGACTGGGGTAGTCGACCCACAATCCTTCCTTTTCAGAGGATTTCTGCTTGAAGCCTGGGATTTTCAGTCCTAGGCTCAGCGGTCAATCTGGCGATCTCGACCTTCGGTCTGGGCCACCTTAACAGGGGTAGGCCTTAGACCGCAAGATTTTTGGCTATAAAGCTGCCCGATTACGTTGCTATACTGAGTAGGCTTTTGCTGGTGTAGCTCAGTTGGTAGAGCAGCTGATTTGTAATCAGCCGGTCGCAAGTTCGAGTCTTGTCACCAGCTTATTCTCAAACCCCCTGAAATTCCTCAATTTCAGGGGGTTTCGCTTTTCGGGGCAAATGCCGTGATTGTCTGCAGCGCCCGAAACATTAAAAAGATTGGGCGGTTTTAGCCCTATTTGGGTATCGTTTGGGTATCAGTATCAACGCAGTCATCGCTATCTAGAAGACGCCTAAAGCAGAAAGAATTTTGACAAAATACAGTATGGTTCTGTCAGGGCTAGGGATAGAAAACACAAGCATGAATCGATGGGATAACGATATCTACAACACCCCAGCGTACCCAGTAACGGATGCCGCCCGGTATCTGCGCATCCCTACACCAACGCTGCGATCGTGGCTGAAGGGTCGCACCTACGACATTAAAAGCGGTAAACAGACCTCAGAACCGCTCATTCAGCGCCCTGCCCCAGCTTTGGCGCAGCTCTCCTTTACCAACCTCGTCGAAGCCCACGTGCTTCGCATCATCCGCGAAACTCACCAAGTCAAGCTAGAGAAAGTACGCCAGGCTCTCGACTACATGGGGCAGCAGTTTGATACCGCACACCCGCTGGTCATGAAACGGTTCCAAACCGACGGTGTTGATCTATTCGTAAACCAAATCACCGAAGATCAAACCAAAGCCTTGGTCAATGTCTCGCGAGGGGGCCAGTACGCCATGCGCGAGACCCTCAAGCATCTACTCACCCGCGTAGAGTGGAACGCTGAGGGCATTGCCAGCCGCTTTTTCCCGATTACCGACTTAGTGACCGATCCCCAAAGTGACAAAATCATTTTTTTGGATCCCTCTATTCGCTTTGGTAAACCAGTGGTGGCGGGGAAAGGGGTGCCCACAGGGGCGATCGTCGATCTCTACAATGCTGGCGACACAATTGAAGACATTGCCTACGAGTTCGACTGCACTCCTAGCCAGGTCAAGGAAGCTATTCGTTTTGAGTCACTTCTGTTAGCAGCGTGAGCAAACAGAGCGAACTCGTTTTCTTCATCGATTGGTCGATCAGTCAGCGATCTGTGCCAGAAGCCTTGAGGTCGGCGGGGGCTACCGTCGAGACTCACCTTGACCACTTCCCACCAGAGGCCGCCGATGTGGACTGGCTACCAGCGGTTAGCGAGCGGGGCTGGGTTGTGTTGACCAAAGACGAGGCGATCGGGCGCAGGCCAAACGAGATTGCAGCCATTGCCAATGCCGATGCCAGAGTCTTCATTTTGGCCTCAGGCAACCTCACTCGTGAGCAGATGGCTAACTTGTTTGTAGCCACCTGGGAAAAGCTGGAAAAGTTCGCCCTGGGTAACCCGTCCCCCTTCATCGCCAAAGTTTACAAAGATGGCAAAATTCAACTCTGGCGGAACCGCACCCAACTCTTGAAGGTTGTCAGGCAGTCTGGGCTTTAGGTCATCATCCTGATTAACGGTAGAGAAAGGCTTACAAGAGTAGAACTTAGCCTGGGCTCTAATCGGCCAGAGCAGCGATCGCCCTCGTTAGCCAATTTTGGGTATCAATTGGGTATCTCAAGTTTTCAAAGGCCCAAAACCCTTGTGAATTCAAGAAACGTTGGCTGATTTGTAATCAGCCGGTCGCAAGTTCGAGTCTTGTCACCAGCTTTGATGTAGAGCAGATGTCGAGAAACCAACGCCTTCATACGGTGGGGGCTAACCTGTTAAGGTGTCTACTCGGGAGCTAGTTGCTGCCTTTGGTGCTGCCGGGGGTGTACGTTTTGTAACAATTAGCCCCGGCGCTCTGCTGGCCGCCCTGGCCCGCACCATCTGCTGCTGGTGCGGGTTACGATTCAAATGGGTTATAACCCGGCTGCTTGTATAACTGCTCCGCGTTGTTGAGAATGTCTGGTTTATAGACTTGCTCGGCCCAATCTCCTGGTTGAATTTCTTCAATCGCAACCGAAACCGATGCTTCGCTGCATGCCAGTAGTGAAACAACGTCTTCGACAATTTTCTCGGCGAGGCGCACCTTTTGCTGTTTTGACCTGCCGGGATAGAGCTTGACGCTGATGTGAGGCATTGGTTTTTCCCTTTAGTGCTTTGTCTGATCTTTAGTGCTTCGTCTGACAACATCTTAAAATCACTCAGGTAAGGAGATCACGTAGGATATGGGTCGTCGCTGTGGCCTCAGATCATTGCCGAGGCAACCTACAGCTTTCCCAGCGGTCACGCCCTGGGGTCAATGGTGCTCTATGGCTTTGGGGCTTATCTACTGGCACGACGCTTTCCCCAGCGAAATAAGTTGATCTATGCAGGGGCAGTCTTGCTGATCGGTGGCATTGGTCTGAGCCGCCTCTACCTGGGGGTACACTGGCCGACAGATGTGCTGGCGGGCTACGGCATTGGCTTTTTGTGGATTAGCGGGTGCATTGCTCTTTTGCGGTTTAAGCTCTCGACGCCGCCCTGGTTAAACTGAGGGTCATGCTACCGGCACTGGTCTCCTAAAGTGAGATCCTTAGTTTTTCGTTGCCTATATCTCCTATACAGCAAGCTTTCTAGAAAGCGTCTTACTTTAGCAATCCAGTGCCACGATCTAGATTGACTCCAGGGTTTGAGAGCCTTGAAGCCTTTAGGCTTCTACAACTTTCTTGCCCTTTAGCGGCAGTAATCGTCAGGACGCTGCGCTGCCTCGATCGCAATCGGTGACCATTGCCGAATCACAAACTCGCTCAACCCCACATTCTCTGGCCGACTTGAGTCAATCGTAGCCCAGTCAGCGCGATCGCCCCAATCGTAGGTATAGCCCAACTGAGTCCAGGGATAGGGCAGAGCGCCAGACTCATCTGCACGGGCGATCGGTTGGCCATTGTATTGGTAGCGCTGGTCGTATTGGGCATAGAACCAGTGCTGATAGCTGATCGGCACCGAGATAAATTCATTGGCGGTGCGAAAGGCCGGTTCAGCCTCATGGTCGGTAATTTCAGGGTCGGGGCTGGGGCGAAAGAGAAACTGCGGGTCTACCCAGACTTCAACCACGCGACGATATGCTGACTGGGTAGCGGGTTCTGGCGGTAGGCCGAGTAGCTGACTGAGCCGGGCGGCTAGGGGAATCTCTGCGGTTGGGGTATAGCTTTCGCAAAAGCGCTGGAGATCGGGGACAACCGTAACCCAAACATCTCGCGTGATGATGAGCTGCTGGCCCACATTTTGCGTATAGCCAGCCCAGTCGGCCCAGGTCGCTACCAAGACGCGGCCCTGGGCATCCCAGGTGAGGGCGCTGTTTTGGCGCGTAATGGCGCTAAGGTCTCGAAAGACTTCGCTAGGTGCCGGGGTTCTGGCATCTTCGACAGCATCCCAATAGGCTGAGGGAAGCTCGGCCGACGGCCCCGCCTGAGCCTGCACCGGACTCGCGATCGCCCCGCAGACCTCGACTAAGCCTAGGGAAATGACCCCGATAGAACAACGCAGCGTTTGTCTAGGGTTGAAGACCATGCCACACACCATAGATATGCTCTGATTACAGAGTGCAGGTCTGTCTCAACCAGCTCTCGCAGCCTCTGTAGCGTTTAGAGTACCCAGATATTGCGTCGCATGCTGAGTCACAAACAGCCGCATCTCTGGGCTAATTATTCGCTTGCCACCAGGCCCGCAGGTCTTGCACATCGGCAATTTCATCGTCCTTGGCGGTGCGCAATCTGGTCTTGTTGTCGTCGCGATGCATCGATCTCGTCCGCTACACTAGACACTAAATTCTCTGATATGTCTTGGCTCCAGAGAGTTTTAAAAGTATCTGTCGGTTCATGGGCTCTCCAGGGTCTCTCCTGCGACGCGGTTCATGAACCGATTCCTTTATAGTGCGGTGTCACCCCAGATTTTAGCTAGCTCCTCGCCTGGGCAGCTAGCCTCTCTGTGGTCGAAACGATGATAGAGGCCCTACAGCCAAGGCGACATTGTTGACGAACTCATGGCAAATATCCGAGAGGTTATAGAACTGTGCCTCGAAGAGTTAGAAGAAGAGGAGCCGACGACTGAGTTCATCGGTGTGCAAAGGCTTGTTGTCTAATGGCTAGGCTTTAAAGTTGGAATTACTGAGGATCAGATACATGATTTATTTATGAGTTGATTTATACAGCCTTCTTTTCAAAAGGATTGCACCCTGGGCGTGCTTTCTGTGGATTAAGAGTGCGGGGAATGTATCTGGGACGGGGGTAAGGGAAGTTGGAGCTTCCCCTACCCCCTGAGACATCCCAACTTAGTCATGGTAAGTGAGATGCCCTAGATGCATTCGAGGAGCTAGCGTCTTTTTTACCTTCAAACTGGGACAACAGCTAGACCATTCCCTGTTTTCTTACCCGAAAACGGAGATACCTGTATGTTTGACCAACCCACCGGGGAACCTAACCTCGCCACCACCTTCACGCTGCCCACCTACCATCCAGACCGGTTCACCCACATTTTGCTGGGCGACTGTGCCGCCATCGTTGGGGCCATCAACCAAATGGACGTGCTGCGCTACTGCGACAGAGTCGCCTGGTTCGACCCCGTGCCCACCGGGCGCAGCGGCGAATATATCAGCGTTATGACCCGTCGCCTCGCTTCAGGGGAGGGCTAAGGCCACAAAAAAACCTAGCCGGGGCATTGCCGTGCAACACCCCGGCTAGGCCAAGATTCTCAACGAATATGTGGGATCAGCTAGCTCAGCCTACAGCAGCGTCAGCAGATAGATCAGGCTAAACAGCACAATCCACACCACATCGACGAAGTGCCAGTAGATCTCGGCCATCTCGGGGCCAACGTGGGTGATGTCGCTGTAGTGGTTGGCTCGGCGCGATCGCCACAGCACCCCCAAAATCAGCACCAGCCCAATGAACACGTGGAGACCGTGGAAGCCCGTCAGCAGGTAAAAGCAGTTGCTAAACAGGTTGGTCTTCAGCCCGTAGCCCAGGTTCATGTACTCATAGACCTGACCAAAGAGAAACACTGCCCCCATCGCGGCGGTAATGCCAAACCACTGGCGCATCCCCGCCAGGTCATTCTTCTTAATTGCCTTGGTGCCCAAGTTAATCACCAAACTGCTCGACACCAAAATCAGGGTGTTGATGGCGGGCAGCAGCAGCTCCACTTCGGTTTCCTTCGGCGGCCACTCGGCAGCACTGCCCCGAAACACGAGAAAGACGGCGAAAAAGCCCGCAAACATCAAAAATTCTGAGCAAAGAAAGGTGACCAACCCGAGCACCCGCAAATCTTCGTGCTCTTCGTGGGTCGCCACCTCATGGCCAGTAACGACCGGTGTGGAATCTACAGTGCCTTGCATAGGATACGTGGGGGTAAGGGGCGATGGGTGAGGGGTGGATGGGTAGGGAGTGGATGGGTAAGGGATAGAACCGTAGGGTGGGCAATGCCCACCAGCCCACGGCTACCGCTGCACCGGCACCACCGCCTCGCCAGCGGGGCCGACCTCGTCAGCTCTCTCCATACCATAGTCGTAGGGGCCGTGGGTGAGCACCGGCAGCACCTCCCAGTTTTCAATGATCGGCGGCGAATCCGTCGTCCACTCCATGGTCAGCGCATTCCAGGGGTTGGGGCCAGCTTCTTTGCCCTTGCTCCAGCTCCAGATCACGTTGAAGTAGAAGGGAATCACCGACACCGCCAGAATGTAGGCCCCCACCGTCACCAGCTGGTTGAGGCTGGCAAACTGAGGGTCGTACATGGCCACCCGCCGGGGCATACCCTGCAGGCCCAGCGAGTGCATAGGGGTAAAGGTGAGAATCGTGCCGATGAAGGTGAGCACAAAGTGCACCTTGCCCAGGGGCTCATTCAGCATGCGCCCGGTCATCTTGGGGAACCAGTGATAAATCCCCGAATAAATGCCAAACACCGAGCCGCCATAGAGCACGTAGTGGAAGTGGCCCACCACGTAGTAGGTGTCGTGCACGTGAATGTCGAAGGGCGCTGCCCCCAGCGTCACCCCGCTGAGGCCACCAAACACAAACATCGACAGCAGCCCCACCGCGAACAGCATGGCGGTGGTGTAGCGAATTTTGCCGCCCCAGAGTGTCGCCACCCAGCTAAAGATCTTCACCCCCGTGGGCACCGCCACAATCAGCGTCGAGATGGTGAAGAAAATCCGCATCCAGGGGGCGGTGCCGCTGGTAAACATGTGGTGAACCCAGACAAACAGCCCCACCAGGCAGATGGTCATAGAAGAGTATGCGATCGCCTTATAGCCAAAGATCGGCTTCCGCGCATGCACCGGGATCACCTCCGACATAATGCCGAAGATCGGCAAAATCATCAGGTATACCGCCGGGTGCGAGTAAAACCAGAACAGGTGCTGGTAGACCACCACATTGCCGCCCGCATCGGGCTTAAAAAACGAGGTGCCAAAGTTGATGTCAAACAGCAGCAGCACCATCGCCGCCGCCAGCACCGGGGTGGCAAACAGGGCCAGCAGCGCTGTGGCCACCATGGCCCAGCAAAACAGCGGCATCTGATCCCAGGCCATGCTGGGTATGCGCATCTTCCAGATGGTGACCAAAAAGTTTACCGACCCCAAAATCGAGGAGGTGCCCACCATGATCAGGGAGATGCACCACAGGCTTTGGGGCAGGTTGGCGGTGATCTCGCTCAGGGGCGGATAGGACGTCCAGCCCGACTGGGCACCGCCCCCTACGAAGAAACTCACCGCCAGCAAGGCCCCCGCCGGGGGGTTGAGCCAAAAGGCCAGGGCGTTAAGCTTCGGGAAGGCCATATCCCGCGCCCCGATCATTAGGGGGATCAGGTAGTTGCCAAAGCCGCCGATCGCCGCCGGCACGATCCACAGAAAGATCATGATCGTGCCGTGGTTGGTCAAAAAGGCGTTGTACAGCTCCGGGCTGAGAAAGTCAGAGTCGGGGGTGGCCAGCTCGGTACGCATCAGCACCGCCATAAAGCCGCCCACCAGGTAAAACAAAAACGATGTCACCAGGTACTGAATGCCGATCACCTTGTGGTCAACGTTAAAGGTGAAATAGTCGTACCACTTCCACTTGTCGGGGTGACCGTAGCCACCCTGAGCCTCCGTGGGTTTGATCGAAATATCTGCTTGGGCCATGAATTGGGTGTTGCTAAGGGGCTATGAATGGGGGGATCGCGGTGGGATTGCGAAAGATGAGGGATGTTTGGGGATCAAGGGTTTGGGAATCAAGGGTGAGGTGGTGGGCCGTGCCCTAGGGATTCATCCCGGCCATCTGCATCGGGGATTTTGCCAGGTCGGGAGCGATCGCCGCCAGGTACTCGGCATCGGTAGGGTTTTCTATGATCTGGGCCACCGTCGCCGCCGGAGTGGCCGATGCTACCCGACTGGCCATCCAGTCGGCATAGTCTTCAGTGGATTGCACAATTACCTGGGTGCGCATGCCGCCGTGGTAGGCCCCACACAGTTCGGCACAGACCACGGGGTAGGTGCCCTCGCGGGTGGCCACAAACCGTAGTTCAGCAGTTTCGCCGGGCAGCGCGTCTTGCTTGAGGCGAAACTGCGGCACCCAGAAGGAGTGGATCACATCCTTGGCCTCAATGATCAGCTGCACGTCTTGGCCCACGGGCACGTGGAGCTCGCCATCAATAATGTTGGTGTCGGGGTAGGTAAAGATCCAGGCATACTGCATGCCGGTGACATTTACCGTCAGGTCGGGGACGTTGCCTAGGGTCTGGGTACCAGCGCCAAAGCCATAGACCTGGGTCCTAGAAAATACGTCTGCTTCGGGCACCTGGGCCAGCAGCGGGGCTACATCGATCACCGTTTGCTGGGGTGCCATGGCCACCATGGTGCCGTGGTTGTGGTGGCCACCGGGGGCAAAGCCGCCCATTTCTTGAAACACCACCACGCTGTAGAGGCCCAGCCCCACCACGATCACCGCCGGAATCGCCGTCCAAAACGCCTCTAGGGGCAGGTTGCCTTCGATCGGCAGGCCGTCGGTGTCATCGCCCGCCCGGCGGCGAAAGCGAATCATGGAGTAGATGATCGCCCCCTGCACTACGATAAACAGCGCCGTGCCAATGGTGACCATGACGTTAAACAGATCATCCACTAGGGGGGCCTGCTCCGACGCCTGCACCGGCAGCAGATGGTTGTTTTGCCCCACCCACAGGCTGATTAGGGTGACGGCTATGCCGAGCACCAGCGTCCAAAAGGGAGCGGGAATTTGGTTCATGGCTACTCTCCTAGGGAGATGGGCGATCGCCGCCGCCCGCTAACGGGCGCTGGCGATCAAAATTTGAGAATTAACTACCAAGGCCAAAAAATCATTGGCCATGTCTACTGCATCCTAAAGGGCAGAACTAGTCAGCCTCGCGAAACTTTTGATTTGCTTCAAATCTATTAGCAACCGGGAGCAGTTTTACAAAGTTTTGTAACCTCCAGGCGATCAACCCATTGAGGCTTGAGTCACATCCAAGTCCAGCAGGAGAAGTCTGCCTGTGGAGAAACGACAGCTCCCGCTCTGGACTTGGGATCTGTAAAATCCAAGTCCAGAGGGATAGAGGCTGACGGGTGGGAATTCTAAACACAATCCTCAGGCGGTAGATTTGCCCTATCGCCCAGGCACTGCCGTACCCCAGGGAGAACCCGACTATGGAATTTTCGATGGCCTCAAGCCAGCCCGATGTTCGGAAAGCAGCCCTTGTGGCCCTAACCGCCCAGTTCGTCAACCAAGGTCACCCGCCTAGCTACGCCCAGCACATGGCCACCGCCTCCATTTTTCAAGCCGACCTAGAGCTGCGCAACGCCCAGTTTATCCGCCTGATCGCCTGGCTCAAAGAAACCCACGTCGACATCTATCCCGAAGCCCTGGCCATTGCCGAGGCAGTGCGCCAAGAGTTTGAGAAGCGCGTTACCGGCGAGTTTTAGCCGCCTCTAGGGCAACTAGAGCCATAGCCGACATCATTAGGACGTTTTGCTCGCAACGATCCCGGCCTGTCATTCCCGTGGCAACGGGAATCCAATCGAGAGCAGTTACGGGCGAGTGGATTCCCGCCCCACGCCTGCGCGGGGGCAGGCGTGGGGCGGGAATGACGCTGGGATGCTATTTAATTGTGGATCCCTAAACGCAATGCCCAAAAACACGAGAGCGGCAACCAATGGTTGCCGCTCTCGTGTTTTTGGCCCTAATCTCGCAATTGGCTAGCTCGCAATTGGCTAGCTTGCAATGTATCCGTGCATGGTGCTCTTGCGGCGACGCAGGTGCTTGAGGGCCTGCTGCTCTAGCTGGCGCACTCGCTCACGGCTGATGCTCATGCGGTTGCCCACCTTGGCTAACGACAGCTCATTGCCGTCGTCGAGGCCGTAGCGCAGGGTGATCACCTCTTTTTGCTGCGGAGTCAGCTCCGACAGCAGGTTGCGAATATCCTGCTTGAGCGACTCTTGAGCGGTGAAGGTTTCGGGCGAAATGCCGTCGTCTTCGAGCAGCTCTTGCAGTTCGGTGTCTTGGTTATCGCCGATGCGCACATCCAGCGAGATCGGCTGTCGCGCCAGCACCAAAAACTCGCGAATTTGCTTTGGCTCTAGCTCAAGCTCTTCACCGATTTCGTTAGCGTTGGGGGCGCGCCCCAGCTTTTGAGACAGCTCCCGCTGCACCCGCTTAATCTTGTTGAGCTTTTCGGTGATGTGGATGGGCAGGCGAATGGTGCGCGCCTGCTGGGCGATCGCCCGGGTGATCGCCTGACGAATCCACCAGTAGGCGTAGGTGGAGAACTTATAGCCCTTGGTGGGGTCAAACTTCTCAACGCCGCGCTCTAGGCCCAGAGTTCCTTCTTGGATCAGATCCAAGAACTCTAGATTGCGCTTTTGATACTTTTTGGCGATCGCCACCACCAGCCGCAGGTTAGCCTCAATCATCTTGCCCTTGGCTCGCTCGCCCTGGCGCAGGGTGTGAGTGAGTTTCTCCGCGTCGAGGCCCGCGGCCTCGGCCCACTCTGCCTCAGACGGCCCATGGCCCAGAGACTCGGTCAGCGCCTCTTTCTTCTCTAGCAAAGCCATGTAGGACTGCACCTGCTTACCAAAGATAATTTCTTCTTCGTGGGTCAGCAGCGGCACCCGGCCAATCTCGTGCAGGTAAGTTCTTACAGCGTCGGCACTGTAGAGAGGCTTGCTCTTTAATGTACGAGTTTTTGTCTTAGCCATGAATCAACCTTTCCTCCACTGACAATGCTGCAAACGCTCTGATACGAAAACCGAAAGAATAAAATGAACCAGCGCCGATCAATCAACGCTTATTGGGTCTTACGGAGCTGACCGACTCTAAACCCTGGTTCTCGATGCAACAACTAACTGTGGGGCGGGTTACCTGCGATCTAGATCCCGACATCCCAAAAAAATTGCGTTCTACAATCTTCTCAGCTAAACCCATGCCATCAGGACTAGATCAATCACTCGCAATGCAGAGTTGTTGGTGAATGAAGTGAACAAATTAGGCCTTAGCCCTAGGGACATTATGGTCGAGCCGCTGCTCTGACAAAGACCCCAGACTCCAGCTCAGACCTCAAGGCTCATACCCACAGGCTTAGATGCAAAAGCCTAGGTAAAACTCAAAGCCATTATGAGTTTGCTCCTCCAGAATATAACAACTTTTCAGTTGCGTAAAGTGCTACAAGTGTAGTTGCCTGTTTGACGGGTAGGGGCATCGTTTTGTTTCCATAGGGTTCAGAGTAGCTAACTCCCCTGGGGCGGTCTGCATCAGATGTGTCAGTTCAAGGCTGTGGTCTTGGCCCTAGCATCGTTAAATACAGCTTCATTCTCTTAGATCAGCTAAGAGAACCCATTGGGGTTTGCCCCGTGGGAAAACCGAACCTGCTAAAGCAGCCTGCTAAGCCCCAAACACCACAGCTAGACTTCTCCTACTAACAACATTAGCCAGGGCATGTCGCAGGGGTATGTCAGCGATATGCCAACCCTATGGCAGTTTGATCAAACCACCAGTGCTTGGCCCACCAAATCACCTCATCCAAATCTAGACGTGGAGTTTTGCCTGAGGGAAAACTCCGGATTTCGACTTGGACTTGGTACCTCTGCAAATATCTGGCCCAGTAATGTTGAGCTACAAGCCTAGACGGCAAAGCTGAGTCTCTCCTGAGTAGACTGTGAGACTAGCCGATCAGAGGCCAGGAAGGGCCAGCTGGGGACTAGGGTCACCCCATACCCATTTTGGCTCCATATACTACAAACCACCTCTATCCAGCGGCTCTTTCCCTCGCCCTGATGGCGACGGCCCCAAAACCCGCTAGACTCAGTGAGATATTTTTTCACCTGTAGGTATAGGCACCCATGAACAACGGGCTAAACCACCGCCTGCTAGCGACTAGGCCAGCCCCGATCGGCATTTTTGACAGCGGGGTAGGCGGGCTGACGGTGCTGCGAGAAATCTATCGCCAGTTGCCCAACGAGTCGGTGCTGTACTTTGGCGATACGGCGCGACTGCCCTACGGGTCGCGATCGCCCGAAGAGATTCTCCATTTTGTGCGCCAGATTTTGACCTGGATGGCGGAGCAGGGCGTGAAGATGGTGATGATGGCCTGCAACACCAGCTCGGCCCTGGCCCTCGACCAGGTGCAGGGCGAGTTTCCGTTTCCGGTGCTAGGGCTAATTCGACCCGGTGCCCAGGCGGCCGCCATCCAGGGCAGGCGCATTGGGGTGATTGCCACCCAGGCCACCGTCACCAGCCGAGCCTATACCAGCGCCATTCAAGAGATCGACGCCAGCCGCCAAGTATGGGAGGTGGGCTGCCCCAAGTTTGTCCCCATCGTTGAGCAAAACCAGATCACAGCACCCCAGGCCCAGCGCATCGCCGCCACCTACCTGCAGCCGCTGATGGCGGCCAATATCGACACGCTGGTCTACGGCTGCACCCACTATCCCCACTTGGCCCCAGTGCTCAAGAGCATTTTGCCTAGCTCCGTGCAGTATGTAGACCCGGCCATCTCAATGGTGGCAGCGGCAGCGCCAGAACTCGACGCCCTTGGCTTGCGCAGCAGTGCCCCAGCCTGGTCTACAGAGTTTTATGTCAGCGGGTCGGCCTCTGAATTTAAGCGCCTGGCGGTGCAGTGGCTGGGCCACCAGCCTACGGTGCACCAAATTCGCCTGCCAGAGCTGGCCACTAACCCAAAAGGTAGCGCCAGGGGCTAGCGAATCTCGCCTTCAGACCGGCGCGCCCCGCTGGTTCGCTTGGCCAGCAGCAGCAGCATGCCGTAGACCAGCAGCAGGTAGGCGATCGCCAGCGCAGGGATAACAAGGAGAGAAGTAGAGTAGGTCATGGCCAAAGCAGCGGAGGAGGAACAAAGACTAGGGAAACCGGTAGGCCAAACGAGCTTCTGAGCAGTTCAAAGGCTGCTAAAAGCTAGCTCCTCCTGAGAGAAGAAATATTGTCTGACCAGTAGTAGTGAGAGCGCAGAAATGCACTCCCCAAAACAGGCAAAAATCACTCAGCGCTCAGAGAAACGGTGGAAAACCCACCTGACGCTGCGAGTAATTTGCAGAAATGCAGGAATAAATCGGCAGCAGCCTATCAAAAAATTTTGAAGACTTTGCCTGATTTCTTGATAAATCCTTATATTTAGTCTATCACGGGCATTTCGTGCTGAGAGAGAAAACTGAATCGAAAAAAGTATTAATTTGAGTCCGTCCTGAGGAATCGATGGGCCGCTATCCAAGCCCAGCCGCGATCGCCTCAAAATCGCTACAATCCCTCCCTGATATGGGTTTCAGGTCTAGGGACAAAATTGGACTCAGCCTAGTTTCGGAGCCAATGCAGCGCCCTAAGCCCAGGCTTTTGCTCATAAATTCTCCCAGGGTTGTCTTAGAATGACGATAGAATATGTAAAAATTCGTAACTTTACCGCTCTTGCCGGGGTCTATGACTTCAGTAACTTCTCTTTTCTCGCCGGTTGAGTCCGATCTGGACCTCATGACCCAAAACCTCAAGGGATTGGTGGGAGCACGGCACCCGATTCTGTCGGCAGCGGCAGAACATCTGTTTGGCGCTGGGGGTAAGCGGCTGCGTCCGGCCATTGTGCTGCTGCTGTCAAAGGCCACCCTGCCAGGGCAAGAGATTACGCCTAAGCATCGCCGCTTGGCCGAGATCACCGAGATGATTCACACCGCCAGTCTGGTACACGATGACGTGGTTGACGAAGCCAGCGTGCGGCGGGGCGTACCCACCGTGCACAGCAGCTTTGGCAACCGGATTGCGGTGCTGGCGGGTGACTTCCTGTTTGCCCAGTCGTCGTGGTACCTGGCGAACCTCGACAATCTGCGGGTGGTCAAGCTGCTTTCCCAGGTGATTATGGATCTGGCCGAGGGCGAGATTCAGCAGGGGCTAAACCGCTTTGACACCAGCCTTACCCTAGAGGCCTATATCGACAAGAGCTACTTTAAAACAGCATCGCTGATGGCCAACAGCGCCCAGGCAGCGGGGGTGCTCAGCGACGTGCCCGAGGCGCTGGCTGGGCAGCTTTACGACTACGGACGACACCTGGGGCTGGCCTTTCAGGTGGTCGATGACATTCTCGACTTCACCAGCTCCGATGAGGTGCTGGGCAAGCCCGCCTGCTCTGACCTCAAGAGCGGCAATCTCACGGCCCCGGTGCTCTACGCCATGGAAGAACACCCCTTTCTCACCACCCTGATTGAGCGAGAGTTTTCTGAGGCCGATGACTTTGACCAGGCCATTGATCTGGTGCACAGCAGCAAGGGCATTGGGCGATCGCGCGATTTGGCCTCTAGCCATGCCCACCAGGCCGCCGCCTGCCTAGAGCACCTGCCTCCCTCCTCGGCTCGACAGGCTCTGCAAGACCTGACCAGCTACGTGCTGCGGCGGATCTCCTAATGGGTCAGGAAATTGAGCGCAAATTTTTGGTGGTGGGCGACAGCTGGCGCGCCACCGCCCAGGGCGAGGTGATGCGCCAGGGCTACATTCCCACCCAAGATGCCCGCACGGTGAGAATCAGACAGGTGGGCGATCGCGCCTATCTCACCCTCAAAGGCCCCGCTGTGGGTCTGGTGCGCCCCGAGTTTGAGTACCCCATTCCCCTCGACGATGCCCAAACCATGCTCGCTACCCTCTGCGAGCCGCCCCTGATCGAAAAAACCCGCTACCGCTTGCCCCTCGGCCCGGTGGTGTGGGAAATAGACGACTTTCACGGCCAGAACCAGG
>JBBSLR010000014.1:0-15830 GCA_038255045.1 Phormidesmidales cyanobacterium | reverse complement strand
GTCGGCGTCGGTGAGCAGCGAGGGTTGATAGTCGGCGGCCATAGAGCTATCGGTAGTGGTTTCGGCTTCCCATAATAGGTGATACTCCCTAGATGTGGAGGCTGATACGTTTTGAGTTTTGACTAGTGCGCTTCTGGGACGCTGCTCTCTTCTGCCTGGCTAACCATCGCCATCCACAATTCCCCCAGGGAATGTCACTGAAATAAGCTGACATTAACCCTCGCAAATCGCCGAAAGCCTTGCTCTGCCTCACACCTATAAAGATACAAGGGTGGGCCCTGCTAGCCCTGTCAAGGTGAGGCAGATTTAGGGGTCGATCCCTCGGATTGGCTTTGAGCCTAGGACTAGAAGTCCAAGGCTCCAAGCCGAAATCCTCTGAAGAGGATTGGGAGCCGATTCCCCAGTCTGCTTCAGCAGACTTTAGCTATGAGCCAGGGAGTTTACTCCCTGGTGGTTGTGGCCAAAGCCCCTTGACCTATGGGCGTTCCGGGAATAGGATGGTCACCTTGATAGGGCTGGGTGGGCACTGCCCACCAGTCTTAATTCAGTGGCATTCATCCCTAAAGCCGGTCTCTCAGCGCCTCTGGCCCCACATCCTCTAGGCTGTAGCCATCGGCATAGCTGCGCAGGGGCTGATCGACAAAGAAGCCTGGCTCGGTGCGCGGCGGCAGGCGACGCAAAAACTGACTGCGGGCTTTGAGAACAGTTTGGGCAAGCTGCTGCACGGCCACCGGAGTCGGAGTCCATCCCAACGCCTTCAGCAGCGGCGGATCGAGCAGACAGGGCAGACCCCAATTGACCACCGGGCGGGTGAAAGTAGGAAACCACGACAGCAGCAGGTGGCGGGTGGCGTCGGCCACCCGCTGGTTGCTGAAGGCATAGGCAAAGTGCTCGGCCTCAAACTCGCGGTTAAATTGGTCAAAGGCCGCGTAGGTGGGGGGTATGTCTTGGATGCCCATGCGATCGCCGATCGCCCGCCAAAAATAGTAAAATGCCAGCCGCTCTGGCTCGCAGAAGGGCCGCCAACCAAAGCGATCGCACCATCAAATCGGCTCATAGATAAAAGTCGAGAGCACGTAGAGAAAGTCGCGGTTGCCGATGGCGTAGTGGTTGTGAAGGGCGTTCATGCGCTGAATAAAGGCCGCGCCGCGAGGGCTGTCTTAGCCGTGCTTGAGCACCTCCGACACCACAATGCCCGTGTCGTCGTAGCGCTTTTGGGCGTGGTGGTGAAACTCTCCGGTGCGATCGAGCAGCCCCGAGACGCTGGGGATGCAGAAGGTGCGCAGCAGCGCCACCTCCAGGGCGCGGGTGACATCCCACGGAAACTCGTAGCCCGCCAGCAGGTGGCAGATCTGCTGATGGTCGCCCTCTGGGTCGAGGCTTTGAATGCGGCGCAGGGTAGCGTAGCGATCCATAGATTCAAGATTTTCTGGCATGGGTTACGCTGCGCTAACCCATCCTACAGTGGTTTTAAATTTAATTCGTTACACCTACTTATTCATCCTAGGACAAGTAAGCGGCCCTAGCTGCCCATAGCATCTTGGGGCAAAAAGGCTCGGTCTTGGGGCAGAGGCGCTACCGGGGCCGCCAGCTCAAATTCTCCAGCCTCAATCCACCGTTTGAGTTCGCTGGCCACCTGGCGAGCCAGGTAAATGCTGGCCAGCGGCGCTGTGCGCACCGGCTGCCCCTCGATGGCAATGCTGCCCAACTTGAGCTGGGCGTAGCTGACCAGCCCAAAGGTGGGCCGCACCCGCCGAGGAATCGAGAAATCCATCACCGGGGCCACAATGTCGGCATCCTGCACGGCGCAGTGGGCCGCCACCTGCTGGTTGAGGATGGGGATGGGCACGCCAACCCCCAGCATCAGCGAGGGGCCATAGCCCTTGAAGTAGCAGCCCCGCACCCACTCAGACCGCATTTGCTTGGCGTCGCCGATCAGGGCCAGGGTGGCGGCCGGGCCAATCGGGGTGCGGTTGGGCAGCCGCCGCTGGAGGGGAAAGTGCTGGGTGCCCTCCCAGGCCACGTAGCCCACGCCGCCGCCCAAGAAAATCCGGGTGCCGATGCCGATCACCTCTAGATCTGGGTCATTTAGCAGCGGCGAGAGGGCACCGGGGTTGGCGTAGACGGCGTTGCCTAGGCGCGGTTGCAGCGGGCCTAGGTAGGTCGAGAGAGTGCGATCGCCCCCGTTCACCCCGACAATAAAGTTTTGGTAGAGTCCCCGGGGGCTAAACAGGTAAAACTGATTAATCGTGTCGCGGGTAATGGTGGTTTCGAGCGCCGTGCGGGGGTAGCAGTCGGTGCCGTGGCCGGTGGCCTGAAGCGTCACACTGCGCCCCGCAATCAGGTCAGCAATCACGTGGCCGCCACCCTGCTCGCGCACAACTTCGGTGTCGCCCAGGTCGGCCCCGCGCCCGGCCACAGCGGGCTGGCTGGCCCCAATGCACACATCTACTGCGCCAAAGCCCGCGTAGGCGGGCACGCCGTCGAGGTAGCACTCCAGCAGTTTGATAGGCGGGTCGGTGTGGCCCAGGTTGAGCATCGCCCCCGACGACTCCATCGGCTCAAAGGTGCCGGTGACCACTACATCCACCGCCTTGGCAGCGGCGGCGATGCCCTGTTCTTGGGCGTAGAGCTTAAAGGCTTCGGCGGTTTGCACCACCGCCTTGCCCTGGCGGATTTTATCGTTGATGCCGTCGATGGTGCGCATGGGCCTAGCTTAACTATTACCGCCGCGTCGCAGCCAAAATAGACCGCCCATCAGCACCGAGGGAGCCACCAGCAGCCCCACCACCACCGCCAGGGTCGGATTGTTTTGCCCGGCGGCAGAATCCGTCAGTAGGGCAGGCAGCGCGTACTTAATGACCGCGCTGATCGCCCCAGAGAGCAACAGGACTTTAGCGGCAAAGCCGAGGTTAGAAGCGTTCATAGGCCTGGGGATCGCCTTACATTCAGACAGCACCAATCCTGCCGCCGCCACAGGGTGGCCACCACCCAGCCGTGCTGCTCTAGGGTATCGGCCACCAGCTTCGACTGGTCGAGCAAAATGCCGCTGAGAATGCCCCAGCCGTCGGCGGTGACAAGGGTGTGCATCTGGGGGATCAGATCCATAATCACCTCCGCCAGAATATTGCAGACGATGCCGTCGACCGGGGCGTCGATGGCGGCGGCGATCGCCTCCAAACTGCCGTGCAGCAGCGGCAGCTCCGCCTCCGTCAGCCCATTCAGCGCCCGGTTACCCATGGCCGAATGCACCGCCAAATCGTCGGTATCCGCCGCGTAGGCTTTTTTGGCCCCCAGCAGCAGCGCCCCGATCGAGAGAATGCCAGAGCCACAGCCAATGTCGGCAATGGTGACGTCGGCTCGCTCGTGGGTGAGCCGCATTTCGAGCGACTCTAGGCAGAGCTGGGTGGTGGGGTGGTTGCCGGTGCCAAAGGCCACCCCTGGGTCGAGGCGCAGCACCAGCCGCTGGTTGTCGTCCGGGGGTTCGAGCCAGGCGGGGGTGATCAAGAAGCGATCGCCAATCGGCTCGGGTTTCCAGTGCTCCTTCCAGCTCTTTGACCAGTCTTCTTCATCGATTAGCTGCCAGCTAATGCGGGGCAGCACCTGGCCGCTGCACAGGGCATCCTGCTTGACCAACAGCGCGAGGGCCGAGAGATCGAGCAATTCTAGCCGATGCTGCGGGAAATAGGCCTGCACAATGCAGGAGGAACCTCGCTGTTGGGTCGAGGTGCCCTGGCTACCAAAGCTGTCAAACCGCCAGAAAACCGTATCCTCCAGGGCCGGATCGCACAGTACCTTTACTTCCCACCAGGTGTTGACCACAGCCATTCTAGGGATTGCCTCGCAATTATCAAGATTGGGCCTGCCCCCAGCGGGCTAAAGCTCCAAATTTTCGGCTGTAGGGTGGGCACTGCCCACCGCCAAATCACTGCCCACCAGGTTAGCAACCACAGTTTGAGCGCCCTACGCTTTGCCCATCCTACAAATTAACCGTGTAGGCATCGCGAATTCCCGGCACCTTGAGAATTTCATCCAAAATACCCTCAGGCAAAGGATCGTCGAGGCTCAGGGCCATCACCGCATCACCCCGGACAATTTTGCGGCCCACCTGCATGCTGGCAATGTTGACGTTAAAGCTGCCCAGCAGCGAGCCAATCTTGCCGATAATGCCCGGCATGTCGCGGTGCAGGGTAAACAGCATGTGCTGGGTCGGCGGCACGTTGATGGGGAACTCGTCGATGTCGGTGACGCGAATCTCGCTGCCCCCCAGCAGCACCCCGGTGACCGAGTGCTCGCCCAGGCTGCCCTTGGCCGACAGGTTCAGCGAGCCGGTATAGTCGCGAATGTCGGCGTCGCGGGTCTCAATCACGTGAATGCCGCGCTCTTTGGCTTCAATGGAGGCGTTGACGTAGTTGACCCGCTCTTGCAGCGCGTGGGAGAGCAGCCCCTTCAGCGCCGCCACCATGATCGGCTGGGTGTCGCCCCCGGCGATGTCGCCCTGGAGGCGCACGGTAAGTTCTTCCACCCGGCCCCCGGCCAGCTGACCCACCAGATTGCCCAGGGTCTCGGCCAGCTGTAGGTAGGGGCGCAGCTTTTGCATCACCTCGGGCCGCAGGCCGGGGATATTCACCGCCGAGCGGGCGGGCAGCCCCAGCAGCACATCGCGAATTTGCTCGGCCACGTCGATGGCGACATTCACCTGGGCCTCTTCGGTAGACGCGCCCAGGTGAGGCGTCAGAATGATCCCCTTGCCCAGTTCCCGCAGCTCCGACTCACCCAGGGGCTCAGACTCGTAGACATCCAGGGCGGCACCGCCGATGGTGCCCGCTTTCAGCGCCTTGGCCAGGGCCACCTCGTCGATGATGCCGCCGCGGGCGCAGTTGATGATCCGCACCGTGGGCTTCATCGTTGCCAGGGCCTTTTCGTTCACCAGGTGGGTGGTTTCGGGGGTCTTGGGCAGGTGCAGGGTAATGTAGTCGGCCTCGCGAAACAGCAGGTCTAGATCGACCAGGCGGCAGCCCAGCTGTTCGGCCCGCTCGGCAGAGATAAACGGGTCGTAGGCCAGCAGCTTCATGCCCATGGCCCGCGCCACGGTGGCCACGTGGGAGCCAATTTTGCCTAGCCCCACTACCCCCAGGGTTTTCTTATAGATTTCGACCCCGGTGAAGTCTTTGCGCTTCCACTCGCCTTCCTTAACGGAGCGATCGGCGCTGGGAATGTAGCGCGACATCGACATCATCATCGCCAGGGCGTGCTCTGCCGCCGCAATGGTGTTGCCCTCCGGCGAGTTGACCACCACAATGCCCCGCCGGGTGGCCTCAGGCACGTCTACGTTGTCAACCCCGACCCCGGCCCGGCCAATAATCTTGAGGTTCTGGCCCGCATCGATTACCGCCTTGGTCACCTTAGTGCCAGAGCGAATCATCAGCGCGTCGTAGTCGCCAATGGCGGCCACCAGTTCTTCAGGAGAAAGGCTGGTGTTGACATCCACCTGGGCGACCTGGGAGAGAATATCGAGGCCCGCCTGGTCAACGGGGTCGGAAACTAAAACCTTGGGCATGGGTCAGCCATAAAATGTCACAGGGATCTACTTTACTGCAAAGGTGGAACCAGGCATTAGCGCGGGGAGTACTTTTACCGTAGGGTGAACACTGCCCACCGGCCCTAATTTAGGGACATCTGGCGTAGGGTGCCTAGCGTTAAGGCTCGCGCAGTCAGGCATCCATTTCAAGGGTAGAAAGCTTTTCTATGGTTAAAGGCTAAGGATCAAACTAAAGCCGCCGCAGTTGACTCTTCCAGCAGGTCTTCTAAGGCCCTAAAACAGTCAGACAGCACCACATTAGAAAACAGAAAACCTTCGGGATCGCTGAGGCGCAAACAGCGGAGAGCAGCCCAGGTGTCGCCTTCGGCAATCACTAAGCCGGTCTGGATGTGCGGCTTTAGGGTTTGATGGAGAGTCGCCCAGGTTTTAGGCGCACAGTGGCAGCGCAGCTGATCGCCGCTGATCCCCTCTTTTAGGCGCAGCCCGACCATCAGCCGATCCAATAACTGCTCTAGGGTTGGGGTTGGTGGTTCGCTGTGCCTTCCTCCAGCGGTCTGAAAGTCTTTAACCCACTTAACGTAGGTCGCCAACGTGCGAGGCCGACCGACGCGCTGGTGCTGGGTGTAGCTGGTGGCCCCGAGGCCAAAGCCGTAGTAGGGCTGATTGCGCCAGTAGGTCAGATTGTGCTGACATTGGTGCCCTGGCTGGGCGTAGTTGGAGATTTCGTAGTGGTCGTAGCCCTGGTTGGTCAAAAATGCCTGGGCCAGACGATACATCGTTGCGGTTTGCTCGTCTGTAGGCAGCGGGGCATCGCCGGGTTGGTAGCGCTGGGCGAAGACGGTTTGCGGCTCTACGGTGAGATCATAAATGGAAAGATGGTGAGGGTGCAGGGTTACGGCTTTGGCTAGCCCGGTTTCCCAATCGCCGAGGGTTTGGTGGGGCAGCCCAGAGATCAGGTCGAGGCTCCAGTTAGGCATGGCGACCTGGTGCAGCCAATCTACAGCCTGGTACACATCGGCGACGCGGTGGTAGCGGCCACAGCTTTCTAGGGTTCTATCGTCCAACGACTGGACTCCCAGGCTAATGCGATTGATGCCTGCGGTTAGATAACCTTGCAAATGCTCCAGATCAAAGGTGCCAGGGTCCATTTCCATAGAGATTTCGGCATCTGGGGCAACGCCAAAGCGGCGGTGAAGCTGGGCCAGAATCTTTTCTAGCTGGGGAACGGAGAGCAGGGAGGGGGTGCCGCCGCCGAAGAACACAGTGCTGAGAGGGTGTTCATTCAGCTTGGGAGTCGCGGCAATTTCTTCACAGAGCAGATCTATGTAGCTTGCCACGGTGCCGGAGGTCTCGCCCCGCTGCTGGTTGCCCAGCACCGAGATGGGGAAGTCGCAGTAGAAGCAGCGGCGACGGCAGAAGGGAATGTGAACGTAGGCGGAGGCGGGGCTGTCGGTCATGGGTTCAAGCTAACACCATCCCCAACCTTGAGGATTTGCCCGCCCTGACCGACAATGTTGGTATTGACTGCCAGCCGGTAGAAGTGGTTGAACCGCTGACGCGGTGCCCAGGCTGGCAGAGTAGCCAATCGCTGCTGGCTAAAGGTTTTTTGAAAACTCTGGGTGGCGGCTCCGGTGAGGGCGTCGCGGGTGGGCACCACGCAGCGCTGGCAGGGGTTGATGCCCTTTAGCACTACGTCGCCGATCGCAAACCGAACCGGGCTGCCGTCGGCGCTAAACAGCTGGTCTTCCCAGAAGGGGGGCACGCCGTCGATCTCTAGGTTGGTGCGAAAGCGGCGGCGGGCTTCTTCTAGGGTGAGGTTGTGCCAGGTGGCGACGGCTTGCAGAGTCGCGGTGCTGATCACCGTTGGCCCAGCGGCATCGGTGTCGTCGGGAAAGCCGAGGTCATGGTTTGCTTGCAGGGTGACGGGCTGCTGAAAGTAGTCGCTGAGCCAGGCTTCTAGGGCTGGGCGCTGCTGTTGGAGGTCAAAGGTGCCGACGGGTTCCTGGCCATCGACGGCGAGGGTGATGGACTTACTATCCGCAGAGAAAGTGGAGCGCAGCCGGTGGATGGCGGCGTTGCGCTTGCCGTTGACAAAGCGATTTTGGCTGTCGAAGAGGGCGTAGGTGCGATCGCCCGCCAGCGCCCCACTCCGCAGAACCGTCGCCTGGGCCACCGAAACCCCATCCAGCGACTTAACCGGAAAAATATCAATGCGAGTTAAATATGGCGTCATCTAGATCTGCATCCTTCGCGAGATCAATGCCCCAAACATAATAACTGCCCAAAATCTAAACTCTAAAGTTCACTACCACCGGCCATTTCTGGCTTTTAGCCACAAAAAAAAGACCCCTGAGTTAGCTATCCTCAGAGGCCCGAATCAGGGTGCATCTACCGTTCCCATCTCCTGAGACGGCGGCAAAATTCCGGGGAAATACCTGGGGTTTACGGATACTTGAAACAAACTGGCTATGATCCAGTGGCTGTGTGAATTGTTGACGTTTGCTCTATGGCTAGCCCTGTGACCTCCCCTACAATCCAAGATTTTTCCTCAAATATCCCGGCAGGAGGTACGGCCCTGGCACCGGGGGTTTACATCGTCGGGGCCGGGCCGGGCGACCCAGAACTGTTGACGGTCAAGGCCCAGCGCATGCTCAGCCAGGCCGATGTGATTCTCTACGCTAACTCCCTGGTGCCCCAGCAGATTTTGGCCTGGACTCGCCCCAACGCCGAGCGCATTGGCACCGCGACGATGACCCTGGAGAGCATTTTGCCGCTGATGGTAGAGCGGGTGCGGGCCGGAAAGTCGGTGATTCGCCTGCAATCGGGCGACCCCAGCCTCTACAGCGCCATCCACGAGCAAATTCAGGCGTTAGCGGAGGCCGAGGTGCCCTTTGAGGTGGTGCCGGGCATCAGCGCCTACCAGGCGGCGGCGGCGAAACTCAACGCCGAGCTGACCATTCCGGGGCTGGTGCAGTCGATCATTCTCACCCGCATCAGCGGTCGCACCCAGGTGCCTGAGGCGGAGGACTTGGCCAGTCTGGCGGCCCACAAGACCAGCCTGTGCCTCTACCTCAGCGCCCGCCATGTGGAAGAGTCTCAGGCGCAGCTGTTGAAGCACTACGAGCCAGACACCCCGGTGGCGATCTGCTTTCGCATCGGCTGGCCCGACGAGCAGCTATTGGTGGTGCCGCTGGCGGAGATGGCCAAAACCACCCGCGAGAAAGACTTAATTCGCACCACGCTGTACGTGATCAGCCCGGCGCTGCGGGGGCAAAAGGTCAGGTCGCGCCTCTACAACCCCGAGCACACCCACCTGTTTCGCCCCCGCCATGGCTCAGCGACCCCTTCGGACGCGACCCAAGGGGCGGTAACGCCTCAGGCTTGACCAGGGCTGACTCTAGGCTTAGAGTAACTGCATGAAAACATTAAGCCTCTAGGGTTCCGGTTTGGCCAGGTGCTAAACGGCTGGTTCGAGAGAGGCGGGTTGGTGATGGCCAACTACACGGCGGGATAAAAGCCCGGGAGGATTCTAGAAGGTGACTGCGTCAGCTTCTTTGATTTTCCTGGGCTTTGGTGTATCCAGCTTGGGAATCGCGTTTAGTCTATTGCTCAATTCACCCCTGTGAGGCTTTCCGATGACCACTGACCCCGCTAACGATCCGGTATTTCAAAGCCCCAATGGCAGCTCCTCAGAGGCCCAGCGCGCCCTAGAGATGGAAGCCCGCCTGCCGATGACCGGCTGGCAGCAGGAGGTTTCCCAGGGGTTGGAGTATGGCCTAGAGGCGGCGGCGAGCATTCGCGATCGCACCATCCCCACCTTTTCTCGCGGCGAGTTGCCCCACTACGCGGGCATCAACACCTTCCTTAAAGCGCCCTACATCGAAGACGTGCGCCGGGTGGGCGAGTTTGACGTGGCGATCGTCGGCATTCCCCACGATTCGGGCACCACCTACCGCCCCGGCACCCGCTTTGGCCCCCAGGGCATTCGCCGCATCTCGGCCCTCTACACCCCCTACAACTTTGAAATGGGGATCGATTTGAGAGAAAGTATCACCCTCTGCGACGTGGGCGATGTGTTCACCATCCCCGCCAACAACGAAAAATCCTTTGACCAGATCTCCAAGGGCGTGGCCCACGTGTTTGCCTCCGGCGCGTTCCCGATCTTGCTGGGCGGCGATCACTCCATCGGCTTCCCCACGGTGCGGGGCATCTGCCGCCACCTGGGCGACAAAAAAGTGGGCATTATCCACTTTGATCGCCACGTTGACACCCAGGAGACCGACCTGGATGAGCGCATGCACACCTGCCCCTGGTTCCACGCCACCAACATGGCCAACGCCCCGGCCAAAAACCTGGTGCAGCTGGGCATCGGCGGCTGGCAGGTGCCGCGCCAAGGGGTGAAGGTCTGCCGCGAGCGGGCCACCAACATTCTCACCGTCACCGACATTACCGAAATGGGCCTCGATGCCGCCGCTGACTTTGCGATCGCCCGCGCCACCGACGGCACCGACTGCGTCTGGATTAGCTTCGATATTGACTGCATCGACGCGGGCTTTGTGCCCGGCACCGGCTGGCCCGAACCCGGCGGCCTGCTGCCCCGCGAAGCCCTCTATCTGCTCAAGCGCATCATTCAATCAACCACCGTCTGCGGCATCGAAGTGGTGGAGGTGTCGCCCCCCTACGATGTCAGCGACATGACTTCGCTGATGGCCACCCGCGTAATCTGCGACACCATGGCCCACCTGGTCAAGTCGGGCCAGTTGCCAAGATCTGAGAAGCCGTCGTACATTCACGAAGAAGCGAACATGAACGTCGATGAGCCGTGGCAGTAGGGAACCGCCATGCACGAAACCGATATGACCAAGGCGCTAATTCTCACCGTGCGGGACTGGTGGGAGGAGCAGCCCGGTCAGCCTGCGATTGAAAAGGTGCATCTGACCGTGGGCAAGTTTACCTGCGTGGAGCCAGTGGGCTTGCAATTTGCCTTTGAGGTGCAGATCCGGGGCACTTTTTTGGAGGGGGCAGAACTGGTAATCAGCGAAACGCCGCTGATTGCCTACTGCCACGACTGTCAATGCGAGTATCGACCCGAAATCGGGCTGCAATACGCCTGTCCCACCTGCAAGTCGCCCATGGGCGACATTCGCTCCGGGCGCGAGCTGAAGATTGATCGGGTAGAGTATGCGGAGGCGACTAGCTCAACGTCTCTCCTTTAGGCCTGAGATAAACTGAGATTTAGATAAAGGCAATAGGCCACCAGCCATGACCACCCAAAGCCGCTTTTTAGATCAGTTGCAGGTGCTCAACGCTCTTTATCAAAAGGGCTACCATAGCGCTCTCATGGAGCGTTCCCTTGCCAAAATCATCGAGTTAGAGCACAGCCAAGCCCTCCAACAGGCCTCAGACCTCCAGGCCAAACTCCACGCCTACGAAACCCAGTATCAGATGCCTTCAGACACCTTCTACCAACAGTTCAATGCCGGAGGCCTAGGCGATAGCATGGATTTCTTTGAGTGGAGTGCCTTTTACGATATGTGGCAATCCGTTCAAACGCGACTCGGCGCTTTTCAATTCATCGGTAGTTAATGGGTGCTGGCCGCAATCTTCAAATCCAGCATCGGAAATCCTCAGTCCAACATTCTTGCCGACCCACCCCTGCCCCTCCCAGGAGGGGAGCAGGACAATTCAAAATCGGAAATCCTCAGTCCAAAAGCCTCTCATGCCCTCACCCCCAGCCCCTCTCCCAGAGGGCGAGGGGAGCCGGACAATCCAAAATCCCCAATCCAAAATCTAAACTCCCCCCATGCATCAAACCTTCGACGCTGCTTTAGGAATTGATCTGCTCCACGTCAACCAGACGGGGGCTGACCACAACCGCGCCCACTTTGACCGCTGGGGCATCACCTGCATGAATATCATGAGCAGCCCAGGAGCAGGGAAGACGGCGCTGCTGGAGCGCACGCTGGAGGGGCTGCACGGGGATCTGGCGATCGCCGTGATCGAAGGCGACATGACCACCGAGCTGGATGCCGATCGCCTGCGCCAGTACGGGGTGCCAGTGGTGGCGATCAACACGGGGCGATCGTGCCATCTCGATGCCAAAATGGTGGCGGGGGGGATTCATACTCTGGAGCACAGCTACGATCCCAACGCCCTGGATCTGGTGCTGGTGGAAAACGTCGGCAACCTGGTCTGCCCCGCCGAGTTTGAGGTGGGCGAACATGCCAAAGTCGCCCTGCTGAGCGTCACCGAGGGAGAAGACAAACCCCTCAAATACCCAATCATGTTTCAAGCAGCCGACTGCCTGCTGATCACCAAGGTAGATTTAGTGCCGTATCTAGACGTGAGCATCGAGCAGATTGCGGCGAACGTACGGCAGATGAACCCCAATGTGACGATCATCCCTGTCTCTGCAAAGACGCATGAAGGATTGGAAGACTGGTTTGGGTGGGTGCGATCGCGCGTGAGATCTGCAAACCAAGCTAGCTGTGCCTCAGCGATGGGTTTGCCCCCAGGCTCGCAGGTCTTGCACAGCGGTGATTTCGTCGTCTTTGGCGGTAGCTAGAAACCCATAGAGCCGTGCCTTCGGCACTTGAGGAAACGTCGGGCTGAGTGCTACCTCGCTATAAACGCCGTCTTGCAGCGTATAAACCCGCCATACTTTGCCGTTGAAGCGCCAAAACTCAGGCACTCCCAGGCTGGCGTAAAACTGATTTTTGGCAATGTCGGTGTGGGTAATGTCTACCTCAACAACTAGATCGGGGGGAGGGTCTGCGCCAAATACCACATTGCGCCCCTTCACTAGGGGTTGATTTTGAATGTAGTAGGCGTTGTCGGGTTCAGCCCCTTTTTTGAGGCCAGGGTAGTTCATAGTGGTTGACCCCATGGTTTTGATCCGCAGACCCATGAGTTCAACTAGGGTCAAAATAAACCGCTCCATCAGCCGACCCGAAAACTCGTGATCTTCTAGGGGCACGGTTATTTCTAAAACTCCGTCATCGTAGGTGAGCCGCGACCCGCGAGACTGGGGCAGCGCGGCTAAAATTTGTAAGTACCCCTGCCAAGAGACGCCCCGCAGCAGCACTCGCTGTTCTCCTACCGGGCGCAGGTCAGACTTAGGCTCTGGCGCAGCAATAACCATGACATCCTGCAATGGGTTTCTCACCATCTTAGGCCACTGGTTTAGCCGTAGGGTGGGTAGCGCGATCGCAGCCGTTGGCCCTCTGGCAACGCTCAGTCTCCGCACTGGGGGCAAAATCCTCCAGGTGCCGCAGGGCAGGGGCTGAAGGTGGACCGCGATCTCATCGACAGCATGGCGATTGCTGGAAGCGTGAATCTAACGCTACGACGACCTCAACAGCCGCCGCATGACGCCACCCACGGCCCGCTTCATCTGCTGCTTGCGCCGCCAGCGCTCAAACTCTTTGCGGTAGCTGTACTCATTGGGGCGATAGATGCGCCACGCATCCCAGCTGAGCTTTAGGCCCCAGGGGGCAACCCCAAGGTAAAGCAAAAATTTCACCAGCCCGCCCCAAAACCCAACGCCGCCGGTCAGTACCAAGAACAGCAGCAAAAACCCGCCAAAAATGGCAAATTGAGATAGCCCATGGTGAAAACGCTGCCTGCGCTGGCTATCAAAAAGCTTCTGGTCGGCGAGTTCGTACTTTTTCACATCCCACTCGCGCTCGGCTTCGGTGATCAGGTCGGCGGAGATACCCAGTTCGTCGGCAATCTCTAGGAGTTGGGTGCGGGAGAGTTCGCCCGACTCGGTCTGACGGGCGATCGCCAGGCTCAAAATCTGCTGGGCATCTTCGGCGGGGTACAAAAACTCGCCATCGCTGACAAATGAATCAGTTACTAAATCAGCCATTGCCGCCCCCGCCTGTCAAAACTCTCTTTCTTTTTATAAACAAAATTGGCGTTTTTAGGGGTGTGGTCAAGGTACGGAAAACCTATCGTCACAGGGGCAAACCCTGGTGTGGTGAGACCTGCGCTGACCTGGGCATGCTAGCGGGTGGATACGCATCTTAACCATCGGAGTGTGCACTATGACCCAACTGATCCCTATCCGTCTAGAGGATGGCACCGAGATCTACATGGAGGCCACTGAAGACGTGGTGGCTCCAGCCTCAGCCCCCCTTGGCGCAGAAATCTACGGCGAAACTACCCGCACCGCCAAGGGGTTGGGCATGCCTAGCCAGGCCGTACAGGCCCATGCGGCCCAGAGCTTTAAGGCGATTGAAAGCACCATTCGCACCTACACCACCTACACCATGAACGCCTTCAAAGACATGGCCACCGCCAATGTCGAAAAAGTCACCCTAGAGTTTGGCCTCAAGGTCGGCGGAGAGGCAGGAGTTCCCTACGTTACTAAAGGCACCGCAGAGAGCAATCTAAAAATCACGGTGCAGTGCTCATTTGACCAAGAGACTCGCCAATAACTTAACGGCTGACAAGGAGACTCAAGACTATAGGGGATAAAGCTTTGAGCGCATAAGCAAAGACAAAAATGTGGCTGATCATTGGTTTAAATGCCAATTTCTGCCACCAGCTCATGGCCCAGAGATCGCAGCCCCTAGGCGGCAGGAGGAAAGTTTCCTCCTGTCGCCCAGACGTCTTATCTCACCAGCACTGGCTTCTCGACCTGGTAGGTGGCGAGAATGCGCTCGGCCATCTGAGGCGGGGTCAGCCCTAGCGATGCCTTCGACTGGTCATGGGTAGCGTGGTCGACCAGCACATCGGGCACGCCGATGCGCAGCACCGAGGCGGGCACCTGGGCGTCTAAAATCGACTCGGCCACGGCGGAGCCAAAGCCGCCCATCAGGCAGCCTTCTTCAAAGGTCACCACCTTGCCAATTTCCTGCGCCAGGGGCAAAATCAGCTCCTCGTCGAGGGGTTTGGCGAAGCGGGCGTTGACCACGGTGGCCTCAAGGCCGTGCTCGCTGAGAATCTCAGCGGTCTGCATGGCGGGGTAGACCATGGAGCCGTAGCCCAGCAGCAGCAGGTCGTCGCCCCGGCGCAGCACCTCGGCCTCGCCAATGGGTAGGGGTTCCCAGCCTTCTTCCATCAGCGGGGCACCGTAGCCGTTGCCGCGAGGATAGCGCATGGCGATCGCCCCTCTCTTGTACTCTATCCCCGTTACAACCATGCGCTGGAGTTCGGCCTCGTCCTTGGGGGCCATCAGCACAATGTTGGGAATGCAGCGCAGGTAGGCGATGTCGTAGAGCCCCTGGTGGGTGGGGCCATCGGCTCCGACAATGCCCGCCCGGTCGAGGCAGAAGAACACCGGCAGCTTTTGAATACAGACGTCGTGGACAATCTGGTCAAAGCCGCGCTGCATAAAGGTGGAGTAGATCGCGGCTACGGGGCGCATGCCCTCGCAGGCCAGACCTGCCGCCAGCGTGACGGCGTGCTGCTCGGCAATGCCGACGTCGATGTACTGCTTGGGCAGAGCCTGCTGGAGCTTGTCGAGGCCGGTGCCCGTAGCCATGGCGGCGGTAATGCCGACAATCTTGGGGTTGTTTTCGGCCAGCTTGATCAGGGTTTCGGCAAACACCTTGGAATAGCTGGGGGGCTTGGGCTTGGTCGAAGGCATCCCCTTGCCGGTGGAGAGGTTAAAGGGCGACTGGGCGTGGTAGCCCACCTGGTCTTTTTCGGCGATCGCATAGCCCTTGCCCTTGGTGGTGGCCACATGCACCAGCACTGGGCCGGTGTGCTTGTGGGCCTCTTTGAATGTAGCGATCAGCTCTTGCAGGTTGTGGCCATCCACTGGCCCCATGTAGGTAAAGCCCAGCTCTTCAAACACAGCCCCCACCTTGGGCACCGCCAGCCGCTTCATGCCCTCTTTCACCCGGTCTAGCTCGGGGGAGAGCGATTCACCCACAAAGGGCAGGTGCTTAAACTGCTCCTCTAGGTTGTCGGTGAGAAACTGCACCGGCGGGCTGAGGCGCATTTTGTTCAAGTAGCGCGGAATCGCCCCCACGTTGGGCGAGATCGACATTTCGTTGTCGTTGAGCACCACCAGCAGGTTGGTGTTGGGCAGGTGCCCGGCGTGGTTGATCGCCTCTAGGGCCATGCCGCCGGTCAGCGCGCCGTCGCCGATGATGGCCGCCACCTTGTAGTTATCGCCAGTCAAATCGCGGGCCAAGGCCATGCCCAGGGCCGACGAAATACTGGTGGAGGCGTGGCCCGCGCCAAAGTGGTCAAACCTGCTTTCGCTGCGCTTGAGGTAGCCCGCTACGCCATCTTTTTGGCGCAGGGTGTGGAAGTCGTGGTAGCGGCCGGTGAT
>JBBSLR010000013.1:0-16309 GCA_038255045.1 Phormidesmidales cyanobacterium | reverse complement strand
TTAACGGAGTCAAACTATAGACGCTCACTAAACGAGGTTTAGTTAGGCAGCAACAGGTGCAGCTTTACGAGCAAAGGGTACGATGTTGTTCGCATTTACGTTTGTTTTGAGCCTTGATTTACGAGAGTGGACTCACTCTCGGCCTGTATCACAGCGTGACTTTCGTCAAAACGTCGAAACCGTTACAGCCCCTTGAATTTACTTATAGACCAATTATAGATCATTCATCCGAGGATGATGCCAACCTCGCCATCGTTGCCCTCTGGGCAGGCTGCGTCAACCACTCTGCGCCAAAAATGGGCCAAAAAACAGGCCAAAAAACAGGCCAGACGCGGCAGCGATCCCCGGGGCTACGCCTGGTACAAATCCCTTATGGTCGCAATAACCTTTCGTAAACTCGATGGTGTAGTCATCAAAGTATAATATTTACTTAATAGCCCTGTTTTTGGTGGGGGTTGTCCATGGGCAGCGCGCGCCCCAGACAGGTTTTAGGTGATTGCACTAAGTCCAGCTCAGGATCTGTCGTTTTCCCCCAGGCAGAACTCCACAGCTGGATTTGGTTTAACTCATTTCATCATCACATCAGCGTTTTGCCCCCTTGGGCGGCTGTTTGCAGCAATAAGGACTTTTTTACTCCTATGACCACAACCAACGACTCTAGCAACGGCAGTGCCGACACCCCTGAGAAGGAACCCGCCACGAGCCGCTCCACTCGGGGCACTCGCGGTAAGCGGGCCACCGCTGCGGGCGGTATCGTTAAAGCCAGCCCTAAGAGCAGCGATGTCATGGTACTACCCGACGATACTCGGGTAGCCGAAACCGATAGTTTGCCTAACCATCGCCCCATTTCTCTGGGTAGCTTTGAGATTGTGGGCACCATTGATCGCGCGGGCGTTCGTCCCATTGGGGCTAACACCTTCGAGATTTCGACGACAGATACGCTGCCGGGTCACCGCCCGATAGAGGTGAGTACTATGCATATATCTGACCTCCACACACTGCCCGGCGATCGCCCCATTGCCCCCAATGAGATCGACCCCTCGCCGTCGGTGCTGATGGGCTACCTAGACTAAGCAGCCCATAGCAACCCGGTGGCTAAGGCGATTGGGTTGCTATGAATCATTTCCCCAAATTTTCCAACAAAAAAGCTCCTCAAAATGAGGAGCTTTTTTGTTGGAACCAAGTGCGAGGCGACTATACAGTGACCGCAGTAGGTGCAGCAATAGCAGCAGGGTAAACGCTAATTTTCTTCTTGTTTTTGCCGCGACGCTCAAAGGTAACGATGCCGTCTACCAGAGAGAATAGGGTGTCGTCGCTGCCACGACCAACGTTTTCACCGGGATGAATCTTGGTGCCCCGCTGGCGGAACACACTATTGCCAGCGCGCACAGACTCACCACCGTAGCGCTTGACGCCCAGGCGTTTGGCGTTTGAGTCGCGCCCGTTACGAGTACTACCTGTACCTTTCTTGTGAGCCATGGGTGTATTCCTTCAACCTACCTACTGTTTAATCTAAACCAAATTTAAGTCGAGCGGCGGGATTTTTCCTGTAGGAATGCTACAGGCTCCATTCTGGACGTGGCCAAGGGCGTACCGGGAAACCTAGCTGTCGGCGTCGGCCTCAGCTACTTCCACCTCTGCGGGGGGTGCTTCTTTAGCAGCAGTTTCGCCTGCGATCGCCCTGCCGCCGACCTCAATGGAGTTGATCATTACTCGGGTGAGTTCTTGGCGGTGACCCTGCTTTTTGCGGGTTTTCTTTTTGGGCTGCATTTTATAAACAATGATCTTGCGGCCCCGCAGGTGGCTAACCACGCTGCCGGTGACCGTAGCCCCTTCGACTACCGGCTGGCCGACCAGGGCTTCGCCGTCGTTGTCTACAAATAGCACCCGCTCTAGGGTAACTGAGTCATCTACCTCTAAGGCAAGGCGGTCAATATCGTAAAAACGGCCCGGCTCTACCCGCAGCTGCTTACCGCCTGCTTCAACAATTGCGTATGTCATTTGTTACCTCATAACCGCCGTACAGGTGCCAACTGACTCCAAATCTGGAGAACCATTGCTTAGGGCGTTAGCCTTAGAAACCTGATCCGAGCGCATAAACACAGTCTTTCATTATTGCGAGTCGGTTGCAGCTCTGTCAAGGGGCGCCACCGCATCTAATACCATCTTTATCCTGATGCGCTGTTTTTTGGCCTGAAAAAGGAAGTGGGAGTTCTGGGCAGGGCGCGCGCATGGATATTTGGCTTTTAGCGACTCAACTACTGATCGGTGGAGTGACGACGCCCCAGGCGGCTAGGCGCAACCCACTGGCGGAGGCCAGCACGGTGATGACTACCGAGCCAGACAATTGCTCTGTCGCACTAGAATCTGGCGCACTAGAATCTGTCGCGCTAGAAGAGGAGGCGGCCTTAGGGAGTTGCTCGGCCACGACCATGGCAACAGTTTCTTTAGGGGCCGCTCCTTTAGGGGCCGTTTCTTTAGGAACATCGCAGGAGGCATCAAGGCCCGCTGATCAGCAGCCGCCATCGATGAATGCGGCGGTTAACCGCTGGCCCCGGCCAGAGGCTGTCAGAACGCCCGTGCGGCCGGCGCGGCCGCAGCTCCCCCAGCGCCCCCCGGCACTACCCCAGGGCAGTGCTGGGCTAAGGCCGGTAGACGGGTCACAGCTCTACCAGTTTCGAACTGCGGCTCTGCAAGCGGGCAGTCTCTATACCCAGGTTGCGCCCCAGCAGTACCGTGACCAGTGGCAGCGAGCCCTAGACACCCCGACCTATGACCAGTGGCAGGCGCTGCTGGCCCAAGAGGCTGAGACCATGGCCCGCATTCAGGGGCAGCGATCGCTCACCGTAGTCGTGGGCGACTCGCTGGCCCTGTGGCTGCCCCTAGACGAACTGCCGCCCAGCCAGCTGTGGCTCAACCAGAGCATTTCGGGAGAAACCACCGCCCAAATGCGGCAGCGGCTGCACTATTTTGCGGCCACCCGGCCCCGGGCCATCCACATCATGGCGGGCATTAACGACCTCAAAAATGGGGCCACCGAGGCCGAGGTGGTCAATCACCTATACCAAATGATCACCCGCCTCAAGCAGCAGCACCCCCAGGCGCGGCTGGTGGTGTATTCGATTTTGCCGACGCGGTTAAGGGAGTTGCCCAGCGATCGCATTCAGTCGGTCAACCACCAGTTTGCTGCTCTAGCCGAGGGCCAGGGGGCTACCTTTGTTGACCTGCACCCCAGCTTTAGCGACATGCAGGGGCAGCTGCGGCCCGAGCTAACCACCGACGGGCTGCACCTGAGCGCCCAGGGATACACCCTGTGGCGGGCGGCCCTGGTCAGTCACTAGGGCCAACGTCATTGAGGCTAACTCACTGGGGCTAACTCACTGGGGCTACGGCTCTAGAGGAACAGGTTAGGTAGCAGAGGGCAGGGGTGCACAGAAGGCCGAGTGTGTGTGACCCCACCGCGCCATAATGGGATCAGCTATTGACCTATGCCAGAGCAAATCACCCGTGCCAAAGCGATCTGCCAAACCCAAGCTGGGACGACTGGAAAAACTCGACCCCACCGACTACTGGCAGACCCAGGCCGACTTTCAGCAGTGGCTAACCGATGAGGAAACCCTAGAACTGCTGGGTGAATCGGTTGGTCTGGGGTTTTCGCTCACCGAAAATCAGCCCGCCGAAGGCTATACCCTGCTAACCGAGGGCGACACCGCCGCCGTTGTCCTGGTGGCCGCTCACCTAGATACCCTGACCGCCGCTGACCTGGGCCTGCTGTTGGCTTGGGCGGCGGCTGAGGATGCCGCTATCGTTCTGTGGGTGGCACCGGAGTTTTCCGCCGAGGCTGTGCTGACCGTTGACTGGCTCAACCAGGCCAGCGAAATCACCTTTTTGGGGCTCACGGTGGAGCTGTGGCAAATTGGCAAAGCGGCGATGGCGGCTAATTTCATTCCCACCTGTGGCGAGGTTGGGGATGATGACGATACCCAGGATGAGGAGAATGAAGCCGATCCGCCCCCAGAAGCGACCCCCAGTGAGCCGGAGCCGCTGAGCGAGCTTCAGCAGGAGAATTTGGACTTTTGGACTGGCCTCTGCGATCGCATGGATCGCCGGGGCACCCTGGTCAAACCTGGCTCTCCCGCCACCGCAGCCACCATGGGCTTTGCCATTGCCCGCGCCGGGTTTCGCCTCAATACCATTCTTGATCGCGACCACGGTAGCCTCTACACTGAGCTGCTGCTTTCAGGCATCGATGCCCAGCCCCACTTTCACCTGCTGGCCCAGGACCGCGAGGCCATTGCCGACGAGGTGGGCGTGCCGCTGATTTGGGATGGCGCGGGGGATGATGCCTGCATGGTGGCCTGTACCCTGGCCGAGGTTGATCTGAATAACCGCGATCGCTGGCCCGACTACCAGGCCTGGTTTTGTGACTGTCTGGAGCGTTTTTACGAAGCCTTTTTTGACCGCATCAAGCGGGTGGATGCGGCGGCCTATCAGCCGCTGCCTCGGTCTCGGCGCGAGTCCTATGCCGAGACGCTGATTTTGCCGGAGCAGGCGCGGGGGTAGGTGTGGAGTGGGTTAGTAGGTAGGGGCAGACCCATGGGTCTGCCCCAATATTACATAGGGCATTTTGGGTAGATGGGTGGGTGGCGATGAAGAGGGCGATTACAGATAGGTGCCCCTGTGGGAGTGGTCAGGCCTTTGGAGACTGCTGTCGGCCCTACCTGGTGGTCGAGGCGACGGCTCCAACGGCAGAGCAGCTGATGCGATCGCGCTACACGGCCTATCACCAGGGCAACATCGAGTATCTCATGGCCACCCACCATCCCACCCAGCGCTACCCCGGCCAGCGGGCGGCAATTTTGCAGAGCACCGCCACAACCACCTGGCTGGGGTTGAGGGTGCTGTCTACAGAGGCGGGGCTGGCCACCGACAGCCAAGGCCTGGTGGAATTTGTCGCCTACTACCAAGACCCGAAGCTGGGTCAGGTGCATGAGCGATCGCGCTTTACCCGGCAAAAAGACCGCTGGTTCTATGGGGATGGCGACGCCCTGCCGCCCCTGTGGCCCAAGCGCAGCGACCCCTGCTGGTGCGGCAGCGGCAAAAAGTACAAAGCCTGCCACGGGCGCTGAGTGTGCGCCCTAAGCTGTCCCGCTCACCAACCCCCTGAAGCCAAAATCCTGAAAAACTATCGGCAACCTTGGCTATGCTTAGCTCATAGGTTCGACGAGCACAGATTTGTCCTCAGGACTTTCCTTAGGTCAAGGAGGGTATGGCCATGCTGGATTCTGCCCAGATACACCAGATACAACCGAGTGACCCGGCGGTGGTGCTGACCCCGGAGGTGATCGCCCGAGTGCTTGAGGGTCATATGCACCCCCTCAAGCGGGGCACCGTGCTCTATGCCATGCGATCGGGGGTGCCCATTTACCCCGTAGCCATCGTTGGCACCAAAATCCTGTACTTTCGCAAACGGCTCACCCTGCGGTTTGGGCCGCCGGTGCAGGTGCCCCATGAACCACTATCCGGTAAACCACTATCCGGTAAACCATTGCCCGGTGAATTATTGTTGAGAGTTTATGCATTTATCTAAATCGTTGCGGCTGCCTAAGGCCCTGCGGCTGTCGTCTACAGCGCTCTGGGTAGCGGTATGGTTTTTGCTGGCCCTGGCCCTGCGGCTGTCGTTCTTGGTAAGTAAACCCCTCTGGATGGATGAGGTGGCCACTGTGATATTCACCCTGGGCAACAGCAGCTACTCGGTGCCCCTTGACCAGGTGATCGACCTCAACCAGCTGCTGATCCCGCTGCAGCCCCGCCCAGAGGCCACCGTAGGTTCAACCATTCACTACCTCTTGCAGGAAGATAACCATCCCCCGGCCTATTTTGCCCTAGCCCACCTCTGGATGAAGCTGTTTCCGGCTGTGGCGGGCGTGGCCTCACCCTGGGCGGCGCGGGCCTTGCCCGCCCTGCTCGGGGCCTTGAGCGTACCAGCGGTTTATCTGGCCGGGTGGCTAGGGTTTCGCTCGGTGCTGGCCGGGCAAATCAGCGCCGCCCTCATGGCCGTGTCTCCCTTTGGGGTGGCCATGGCCCAAGAGGCCCGACACTACAGCATGGCCACCCTGTTGGTTTCCCTAGGGCTGGCTGCCTTTGCCGTAGGAGCCTGGAGCCTGCGTCAGCCCCAGGCCGGAGAAGCACCGCCCCAGCCAATTTCTGTGGCCTTTGGCCTGCTGTGGGTGGGGGTCAACGCCCTGGCCTTTGCCACCCACTACTTTACGGCTCTGGCTATGCTGGCCCAGGGCCTAGTGCTGGCGGCCCTGGCCTGGCACCAGGGGCGCAATCAGCTTCAGACCCTGGGGCGACGACCCTGGCGACGGCTGTACTGGGTCATGCTCGGCACTGTGGCCGCCTGTCTGGCTTGGCTACCGGTGCTGCTCAACTTCTACGGCAGCAGTCAGTCCTCCAATTTGGCCATTGATCTCAGTCAGCCCAGGCAGTGGCTAGATCCGATCGCCCAAATGCTGGCCGGGCTGATTTTTATGGTGATTACCCCCATTACCCACGCCCATGGCCCCATCGGTGTGGTGGCGATTGGGCTGTCGGTGCTGGTAATGCTGCCGGTGCTGCTGTGGCTGGTGGCGCGGCTAGTCACGGCTAGATACTGGCTGAGCCAGTCAGACTCGGGCCGATTTGGCCTGTTTGTCATGGGAGGGTTTGTGCTGGCGGCGATCGCTCTATTTTTCGCCGTCACCTACGGCTTGGCTATGGATATTACCCGAGGCCACCGCTACAACTTTGTCTTTCATCCAGGCGTCATGGTGCTGTTGGGAGGGCTGCTGGCCAGCTACTGGCCAAGCCCAGAGAGCAACCAGCGCTCAGCTCGACTGCCCTTTACCCAGCAAAAAATTTCGGGGCGACGCAGTGTTCAGGTGATTTGGGTGGCGGGTCTGGCGAGCGCTGTCTTTGTCGTGAGCAATCTAGCCTTTGCCAAATACTATGAGCCAGCCGATTTCGTGCGCACCCTCCAGACAGAGTCAACCCATCCGGTGCTGGTGGGCTTTCCCAACCCAATTGAGGCAAAGCCTACGGTGATTGGCCTTGAGCTACTGAGCATTGGCTGGGAAATTCACCGCCATTTCCACCCAGAGCATCCAGAGCATCCAGAAAGCCAGTGGCTAGCCCCACCCCGATTTTTCATTTGGGCCTTGCCTAGCAACCCGGCCAGCCCTCCAGAAGCAAAGCTAGCTGAGATGCTATCAACCACGGCTCGGCCCTTTGATCTGTGGTTTCTCCATGCCGACTTAGACCTAAGCGCCTCCCAATGCACGAAGCTAAAGCGTTCTAGCAGCGGCAGCCATAGCTACACTCACTACCAGTGTGAGTAGCCAGCTACCTCCCCTGCCTTGACGTAGCGATCACCGCTTCAGTTAGAGCAAGCTGAAGACAGCTCGGTTGGCCTGATCTACAAACCAGACCGACTTTAAGAAACGTTTGAAAGCCCTTAACGAGATTTGAACTCGTGACCTCTCCCTTACCAAGGGAGTGCTCTACCACTGAGCTATAAGGGCAGTTGTCGTGGATGGGCCGGGCTGGATTTGAACCAGCGTAGGCGTAGCCAGCGGATTTACAGTCCGCCCCCATTAACCACTCGGGCACCGACCCGCTCTATCCACGATTTATAATCCTAGCATGCATGGGGAATTGGTTTAAGGCAACCGGCAAAAGTTCTGCCGATTTTATTTTGGGGGCCAAATAGTCAACGGCAACGCTGAGGGAGTATGGCCCAGGATGGCAGATTGTTAAGCCCAGAAACGCCTTGAGCTAGCCCCTAGGTCAATACCCTAGCCCCTGGCTAGCCAGGCTAAGAGCCAGCCCACCACGATGCCCAACCCGCCAAAACGTACCGCCTGCCAGAATGGCTCTTGCAGGTGCTGCCAACTGACGACGCGGTTGACCAACTCTAGCTCAAAGGCATCGGCGGCTTCCTGTAGACGAACTACCTCTTGGGCAGTCCCCTGGCGATCGGCGGCAGGGGGCGCGGCCTGATCAATCTGCTGAAGCTGCATCAGGTTGGCGATCCCGGTTTTAAGCTGGCGCAGTCGCCCTTCTAGCCCTTCTAGCTGGTGCAGCAAATCAGCCAGTGAAACCTCAGCATCTTCAGGCATGCTGCCGAGGGAGCCTCGCTGACTGTGGTGCCGTTTTCGCCGATGGCCTAGGTGCATTGTGCAAATAATATAGATAAAGGCAGCCTGCCCAGGATATATCTAAGCGCACATCCATCGGGGCAGGGTATATCTTCTAGTTAACCCCAACTGGTTTCAGGAACTATGACTTTTTCCTTCGATCCATCTATGGCGGCCCAGGCTACGGCCCAGGCGGCCCGCCCCGCTGCCGAACTGACCGACCTAGAGCTAGCCCAAATGCTGGCAGAGCGCCTGGCCATTAAGCCCGCTGACTGGCATCGGCTAAACCGCGATCGCCGGGTGCGGGCCAAGGAGCAGCTAGCAGCAGCTCTGGTCTTTTTGCTCAAAGACAACTCTGCAGAAGCCCTGGCGCGGGTCGAGCAGGCGGCAGGATGGCTCAACCGCAGTCTAGAGGCACCCCCTTGCCCTAGCCACGGCGATCGCAAGCCTACCTTAGTCAAAAACGACTAAACCACCTACCGAATCAGCGGCAGTCTGCGGGGTTGCCGCACCAGCTTGCCCAGGTGTAGCTCTCGGCCACCGTTACACCAGGTCACCTCGTCAAACACCTTGTAGAGAATGTATAGACCCCGGCCACAGTCCCCAGGGGGAGAGGTGCAGTTGCTATCTTTGGCCTCGTCACAGCTGCACGGAGGGTTAAAGCCGCTGCCCTCGTCGGCAATCACCCACCAAATCTGAGACGCTGAAGCTCTGTACTTAACGGAGATGCACTTAGCCGGGTCAAGGTCATTGCCGTGCTTGGCGGCGTTAACCAAGGCCTCCTGCAGCCCCAGTCGCACCTCGGGCTGCCACAGCGTTGGCACGTCCTTCAGCAAGAGATCAAGTACGGGCTGCAAATACAGCGTAGACACAAAACTCAGGGTGTCCCACGTTTGCCGCTGTGCAGATGGAGAAGTTGCAATCACTCAGGCCATCTCCAATGTCTTGAGTTGAGTGTTTTAGAACAATTTGGCCCCAGGGCCAGATATTAATCTGTGGAAACTAACTGTAGAAACTAATCTCTAACGACCAAAAATTATTTTTATTTTTAATGGCTTGCTATGCACAAGCTTTCGTGCATGTCCTTGAAAACCTTAGCCCCCCAATAGAATCGATTCAAACAGCTATTTGAACCAGAACTTGATTGGGTTCGACTATTGCAGACATACCAATACAATCACTATTCCACTATAGCAAACTTTGCCGGAACCTCGTCAACGGAGTTTCTATGCCATAAAACAGGCGCTTCAACGTCGTTTTACCTGCATAGGGATTTTGTTTTCGTCTACCTACCCGATCATTGGGCGATGACTACTCTGCCTCTAGAAAAGCCAGTCTCTGCGGCTCTAAAACTTTTCCTGAGAGAAAGTTAAGCAATATTAAGCAGTTTAAAGGAGTGCCCTTCTTCTCGAAAGATGGGGCGGGGTTAAGGATCCAGATGCTGCCGGGCGGCACCCGCAACAATCTCAGAGTCATCTTCGGTGAGCTTTTGCAGGGCAGCTCTGGCTTCAGGCTCAGAAAACTGAGCTAGGGCCTGCACCAGCCGATGGCGCACCTGCCAGTCAGGATGGGTGGCATGGTCGAGCAGCAGGGGTAGGGCACGGCTGTCGCCCAGTTCGCCGAGGGCACCAATGGCGGCGGTGGCAATCAGCTCATTGTCTGAGGTAAGCGCTTCTTGCAGCAGGTCAAAGGCCTGGGGTTCACCCAGTTCGCCCAGGGCGGCCACAATGCTAAATTTGACCAGCCATTCTTCGGTGCTGTGGTAGAGAGTAGCTAGCTCGGGGTAAGCGCTGGTGAGTTTTAGACCGCCGATGGTATCTGCGGCCGCTGCCTGTACATCGGCTTCGGGATCATCGGTGAGCGCGCGCCGCAGCAGGGGTTCTACAGTGGCTAAATCTTGCTGCCCCAGACTGGCTATTTGGCTGATGGCCGCGTAGCGCACCCGCGCATTGCCGTCGTTGGCGGCTAGCTGCACCAGGTCAAAGGCGATCGCTGGGTCAAGTTCGCGGAGCTGATTGACCGCCCGCAGCCGATCCCCGTAGTCGTCGGAGTGGAGCAGTTCTCGAACCGAGTCTGGGGTAATAGCCATCTTGTAGAGTTCAATACAAATCTGCTGCTTCCACTATCGGCCATTTTGGGGATCAGCGATAGGGGGAGCGGGGGAGCTGCCTACCTATCCACTCCCCCACTCCCCTGCTCTACGCATAGCTGTTGGCCATCTCGCGGACGATGTCGCCACGGGTGAGAATGCCGACGACCTGCTGATCGGCATCGACTACGGGTAGGCGGCGCACTTTCTTGTCGTGCATGAGGTGGGCGGCTTCGCGCAGGGATTTGTCAGGTTCGATGGTGATAACGTGGTCGGTCATCACGTCTTTAACCATCTGGCCCAGGGCTTTGTGCAGTTCTTGGTTGTACTGGGTGGGGTTTTTGAGGTAAATCACGCTGTCGAGCAGCATGATGTAGGCGGGCATATCAACCCCAGTGGTTTGCCACATGAGGTCAGACTCAGACAAAATGCCCACCAGGTCATTGTCTGCGGTGATCACCGGCAACCCCCCGACGTGATTGTCGGCCATGAGCTGAATAGCGTCTTTTAGCACGGTGTCAGGGGTCACCGAGATCGGGCTTGGGGTCATGACATCCGCAACGGTTTTGGCCATAGGATTGGTTAAATATTGGTTGAGTGAGCTTAATTTCATTCTAGAAAAGGTTCTCGGTTCGCCTAGCGGCTGTCACAGGTCGTTACAGTAGTGCTCTAGAATCTGGGCGCAGTGAGCGATCGCCCCCAAATGGGCAATTTCATACCCATGGGTGTTGTGGGTGGGAAAGCTCAGACAGGCGGCCCGCGACACATGGCCAAACTTCATGGCGATCGAGCCATCGCTGCCAAAGCCGCTGATCACCGCCATCTGAATCGGCAGATTGTGCTGAGTTGCCGCCCGCCGCAGTTCGGCATTCAGCCCCTCGTCGTAGAGACCGTAGGCATCCTGGCTGAGCAACACCGGGATTTCCCCCGGCTGAATGGGATATTCTGCCGCCAGCGGGCAAATCTCAAGGGCGATCAGCGCCTCTAGCCGATGGCGCTGGGAGAAATACAGGGCACCCACCGCCCCCACTTCTTCCTTGGCGGAAGCCACTAGATATACCGTCACGGGCGGATCTTTTAGCCGCTCGGCCAGCAGCAGCAAGATCGCCAGGGAGGCCTTGTTGTCGAGGGTGTAGCTGGCGATGTAGTCGCCCAGGCGCAAGGGCAGCTTGCGGTGCTTGCCCACCACCCCCCGCGTGCCGGGGCGAATGCCGGCGGCGGCCAGGTCTTGGGGCGATCGCTTGGTCTCTACCCAGGCGGTTTCCCAGGTGACAGGCTGGGTTTCTTGCTGCGCCTTTTGGGGCGACTCGTGGGAGACATGGCGCGAGCCAAAGCTGAGAATGCCGCTGATGGTCTCGTGATCCCCAAGTAAATCCATCACGCCCTCGCCGTAGACCCACGGGTAAGAGCCGCCCAGCTTGCGCACCGACACCCGGCCATCGGCGTAGATGCTTTTGACCAGGGTGCCGATCTCATCTTTGTGGGCGGTGATCGCAATGGCGCGGCTGTCGTCGCGTCCGGGGATTTTGGCAATCACATTATCGGCCTCGTCGCGCCAGTGGTCTACGCCTAGGTCTGTTAGCACAGCCAGCAATCGGTGATTAATCTCGTCCTCGGCGCCGCTGGGGGAATGGCACATAACGAGATCGGAGATGCAGTTGAATAGAGCGTCGTAGGGCATAGCAGGTGTGAGGCCGGGAAGAGGAAATAAGGAACTGAGGCCGGTGAGAGCTAAGGTTGGAGCTTTCTCAAGAAGCGGTCAAGCTGGTTGGCAAAGGCGGCGGTGTCTCGCTGACTAAAGGGCGGTGGCCCGCCAGTCTCTACCCCACCACTGCGCAGCTCGGTCAAAAAATTGCGCATCGATAGGCGCTCACGAATATTGCCCGCATCGTAGAATTCGCCCCGAGGGTTGAGGGCGTAGGCTCCTTTCTCAATGGCCTCGGCGGCGAGGGGAATGTCGGCGGTGATGACTAAATCCTGGGGCTGGAGGTGCTGCACGATGTAGCTGTCGGCCACATCTAGGCCCGATCGCACCAGCACCGAGTCGATGTAGGGAGATCCGGGAATTTGAAGCTCCCGATTGGCCACCAGAATGGTCTTAATCTCAACCCGTTTGGCGGCACGAAAGAGAATTTCCTTAATCACGTTAGGGCAGGCGTCGGCATCGACCCAGATTTGCATGGTCTATCCCTCACGGAAATTGGCTGCTGTTAGATCTTCTCTTCTCCTGGGCTTTCTAGGCGTAACGAATTTTCTTACCATCTGTGCATCTACTACCTAAATCTCCCTGGGTGCGCTGGGGGATCGGGTTTGGGCTGGGGTTCCTGCTGTTTGTAGGGGTCAGTAGCCAGTTTCGCAGCGAGGCGACGCTGCCCACCCTCGATCCGCTGCCGCAAGACCCCTATATTCAAGCGTATTTTAACCAGAACCAGGCGGCTACCTACACCGACCCCTACCGCCAGATTACTCGCCACGGCGATGATCTGGAGCAGGTAGTGGTGGATGCGATCGCCACCGCCCAATCCTCCATTGACGTAGCCGTCCACGAGTTTTCGCTGCCGGGGATCGCCCACGCCCTAGCCGATCGCCAGGCGGCGGGGGTGGCGGTGCGGGTGGTGGTCGAGAATACCTACAGCACTCCCATGGCCAAGCGGGGCAGCCCAGCCGCCTTTGCCCAGCTTGACGAGCATTACGAAGACAAAGCCAACGACCAGTTCGCTTTTATTGATGTCAACCAGGATGGGGTGCTGAGTGGGGATGAGTTGAGCGATCGCGATGCCCTCACCATTCTTGACCAGGCCAACATTCCCCGCATCGACGACACCGCCGACGGCAGCAAAGGCAGCGGCCTCATGCACCACAAGTTTATGGTGGTCGATGGCCGCACGGTGGTCACCGGATCCGCCAACTGGACTCTGAGCTGCACCCACGGCGACTTCAACAACCCCGACAGCCGGGGCAACGCCAATAGCATCTTGGTGATCGACAGTCAGCCCCTGGCCCAGAGGTTTCAGCAGGAGTTTGGCCTGATGTGGGGCGATGGCCCCGGCGGCCAGCCCGACAGCCTGTTTGGTCTGCAAAAACCCCACCGCCCTTCGGCTCTAGTCTCTACTCCCGGCTCTGTGCTAGAGGTGCAGTTTTCGCCCACCTCTAAAACCAAACCCTGGGCGCAGAGCGTCAATGGGCTAATTGCCAAAACCCTGGGACAGGCGAGCCAGAGCGTCCACCTAGCGCTGTTTGTATTTTCTGAGCAGGCGATTAGCAACCAGCTGCTGCCCGTGGCCAGCCGAGGCCTGCCGATCAAAACCTTGATTGACCCTAGTTTTGCCTACCGCAGCTACAGCGAGGGGCTAGATATGCTGGGCCTCACCCTGTCCGACCACAACTGCAAGCGAGATGGCAGTGTGCCCTGGGTGAAGCCCATAACCACCGTCGGCGTTCCGGCATTGCCCCCCGGCGACAAGCTGCACCACAAGTTTGCGGTGCTCGATGACACCATCGTACTGGTCGGCTCGCAAAACTGGAGCCAGGCCGCCAACACCACCAACGACGAAAACCTGCTGGTGATTCGCAATGCCACGGTGGCGGCCCACTTTGAGCGCGAGTTTCAGCGGCTGTACGACGGGGCTGAGCTGGGCATGACGCCGCAGCTACAAAACACCATCACTCGGCAGCAAGAAAAATGTGGGCTGTAATGTGGCGATGCCCTCTAGCCCAGACAGAATAGACCTATGGGCATTTACCAGGCAAAACATCCTCAGGACTATCCAGGAGACGGGTTTGTAGGTGATACTAGAGCAATATCCTGAGGATTGTCCAAGGGACAGCGATGAACTCTGGGGAAATTGATCAGTTTCCGGTTAGCCAACTGCAAAGCCGCTATGACCTAGCCCGCAGCGCCGTGTACAAACGCATGGAGCAGTTGGGCATTGCGCCTAAGCGCGTGGGGAAACGTTCGCACATTAGCGGCCAACAGCTGCGGCTGATGGACGAACTGCACGTATTTGTAAAACAGGGTGGCAGTGCGGCTGAATTTGTTGAGGCGCGGGGGCTGCAAAAGAAACCGGGCAACAGCGGCAACGGTCAGTCGGGCGGCGGCTCTGCCTTAGCGACTACTGCCAACGACTTTGGCGGGTTAATTAGCGCCATTGTTTCAGAGGTTGTCAGCCGTGTTGGCCTGGGGGCTGAACCTGACCCGCTGAAATATTTTGAAACCCTAGAGAATGCGGCCAGGAACGGCTGGTTGCCTAGCACTAGCGAACTGGCTGAACTCATTGATCTGTCGCCTAAAGAGATAGAGAGTTACGGCGATCGCTTCTCTGAGGCGGGGTTTGTTTTCAGCCGGGCCGGGTACCGAAAAAATGGCGAGATTGCCTGGAAGGTCGCCAAGCGTTTAAAATAAAAAGACCAGCAGTGCAATGCTGGTCTAAATAAGCTAGTTGTTTTCTTTTTTTCCTTTGGTGATGTTGGTGGTAGCACTGGCATCACCTCTCTTTTTGGAGGGGTGACGGGCTGTTAACCGCTCTGGCATAAGAGTTCGCCAGCGGGAGCTATACCCACCAGTGGGGGCGGTGTCTCCCTGGGCTCTTCAACCTTGGTCTTATCCTAACACGTCCTGAGGACATTCCTGAGGGCGTGTGCAAATATTCCTGAGGACATTCCTCAGGACGCATCGAAAGCACCTGTGGGCCTGCACTATGGCGCAGCAATATCTGTTTTTGAGAAATCATCGCCTTTGAAGAGCAGCGGCTGGTTTCTGGCTTTCGCTAGAGCATAGGCAAAGCAATCACCCAGGTTGAGGCGGGCGGGATCTCGCCCCTTGCCGTAGCTACGCCAGGCTACGGTGGCTAACTCTGCCTGAGCTTGGTCAAACGGCGCGACGATTAGTTCTGCTGTGTAGACAAATAGCTCTAGTTCGGCCCGCCCCAAGGATTGTTTGCGCGACTCGACGACCAAACTACATTCCACTAAGGTTGGGGCTGAGATCAGTCGATGGCTAGCAGCAGCGATCTTGAGATTGAACGTTTCTCGTTCAGGTTCACCGAAGAGAATTGCAATGATGGCAGAGGTATCAATCACCATTAGCTGGCACTCTTAGGTGGGAAGTCCATCTTCGTCGTAGCCCAAAATTTCGTCTGGACTGCGGCTGTCAAAGTCTGGCAGGGCGGCGCAGCGCAGTGCGATTTCGTTCAGGCGCTCCACTAAAGGGCGAGGCTCAGACGTAACCTGGTTGGCCTTGATCTGGGTGAGCGCCTGCTGAAGCGCCATTTTGACTGCCTCGGTGAGACTTTGTCCGGTTAGATCGGCTAACTCCCGAGCCATGCTGTGGGCCTGGGGATCTTTGATGTTCATACCCATAGGAATAATGGTAGAAATCTATAGCTATTCTACCTAGGTATAAGAAGAGCTACCTCCTTTGACGTCAGCCGCACGCCTCTGCGGGAAGTGCTGAATCGCTCAGTAGCCGAGGCCCTACTCGACTTTGTGCTCCGCAAGGGCTTCTCCTGCAAGCCGCTGGATACTAAGGAACATGGATTTTTTAACGTGCAATTCTTATAGGTCAGGCACCTTGCCTGATCCTGGACAGCCGGGACGGCTATCCCACGTTACTTAATTCACGATCCTAAGCGTGTGTTTGACCTTGACGAAGTGCGCTGTGGCCTGGAGATGATGAGCGCCGCGGGTCAGCGACGACGACATCGAAGCGCTGATCCAGTTTTGGAAAACCGTCACCGAAAAGTTCTGCACGTTCACCCCCGCCGACTGCGCCCGCTGCGACGAAACCTGCCACGAGCGCCTGGCGGAGCTATCGCAAAATAGCGAGCTGCTCCACATGCTGCAAAACGTCAACGCCCGCGCCCACTACCTGCGGCTGATCTCCATGGAGCAAGAACCCTACCGCCGCAACACCTGCGCCGAGCATCAGCTGATTTTGCAGTCCATTCCAGACCGCAATGTGGAGGCAGCAGCGGTAAACTCCATGGACGCCCGCGTCAACCTGCGCCAGGAGCAGCTGGTAGAGGTGATTAAGGAAGAAGTAGCT
>JBBSLR010000012.1:0-16977 GCA_038255045.1 Phormidesmidales cyanobacterium | reverse complement strand
CCATCGGGGCATTCAGCATTACGCACAAAAAAGGCGCACTGTGGTGCGCCTTTTTTGTGCGTAATGCTGAATGCCCCGATGGTTTTCTACCCTAAGGGCCAGAACTGAGGCGCGATCGCTGTATTACACTGACCCTAGAGACGCATTCTATAGGTACGCTGTGCTAGACGAGCAAGCTAAGAAAACCCTTCTACGCAAAATTCCCCACGGTCTCTACATCTGTGGTGTTAAAGATGGCGACGACCTCAACGGCTTTACCGCCAGCTGGGTCATGCAGGCCTCCTTTCAGCCCCCCCTGGTGGTGAACTGCGTTAAAAACGATTCCACCTCCCACGCCATGGTCAAAGCCAGCGGCGTCTTTGCCCTCAGCTTTTTAGCAGCAGGGCAGAAAGACCTGGCCCAAAATTTCTTTAAGCCCCTGCGCCGGGTAGGTAACAAGTTTGAAGACATTGAATTTTACCTCGGCCCCGAAACCGGCTGCCCGGTAATTAAAGACACCCTGGGCTACGTCGAGTGCCGAGTGGTCGGCGCGGTCGAGCACGGCGACCACACCGTCTTTGTGGGTGAAGTGGTCGGGGCTGCTATCCACCGCGAAGGCGAACCCCTCCTGCTCGAAAGCACCGGCTGGAACTACGGCGGCTAGTGTTACTCCCGTATCAACCGTAGAATTCATTCAGAAGACCTGGTCTTCTGGATGTAGCGATGGCTAATTACTGCTGCATTTCACCGCAACGCTATGCCTCTGATCAAAGTCCAAACATCGATCTCCTCTCCCGATAAAGCCGAGGTAGAAGGGCTACTGAAGGAGCTTTCTGCTAGCTTGGCCAGCCACCTCGGCAAGCCAGAGTCCTACGTGATGACGGCCTTTGAGGCCGATGTGCCGATGACCTTTGGCGGCACCACTGACCCCGTGTGCTACGTCGAAATCAAAAGCGTGGGCACCATGGGCAGTGCTAAAACCCGCGCCATGAGCCAGGAGTTTTGCACCCGGTTCGAGACTGCCCTAGGCGTGCCCAAAAACCGCACCTATATTGAGTTTGCCGATGCCCCTGGAGCCATGTGGGGCTGGAATGGCGGCACTTTTGGCTAGGAAGCCGGGCCAGTTGTTATCGTGGGCAAGCGGTGTCAGCAGATAGATTAGAGCGGTGCCCCCGGTGACAACAACTGGCCGGCCCCAAACCCTAAAATGGCACGTCTTTGTCGGGATGGGAGGGCTGCTTGGCCGCCGCATCTGAAGGCTTCAGGGGTATTTTGTCTAGCTCATCGTCGAGGTCTACAACCTGGCCATTAAAGAACTGAGCAAAGTTCTTTACCGCGCGGTCAAAGTCGCTGGCGATCGCCGGCAAAGAGGGCGCAGCCTCGGGGGCTGGCGGTGGCGGTGGCGAACTCGCTGACGCGGCCGGAGCGACTGGTGCCGCTGGCGAAACCGCTGGCGGCGGCGGCGAGACTGGCTCAGGCCGCATCGCTGCCCCCTGGCTAGGAGCCTGGGAAATATTGGGGGCTGGTGACTCAGGCTTTGGGTCGGGCAGCACCTCCAGGGAAACCTGCACCTTCTGCCCCAGCACCATTTCAAAGGCCGCCTCGACGTTATCGACCCGGCCTTGGGCCATCTTAAACAAGGGCTTAGAGCTAATGCCCACGCGGGCCACCACCCCATCGTAAAAGAGCAGGCTGCCCTGCTGCTGCATCAGAGCTCGAGTCCCCAGAGGCTCTAGCACCGCAATCACCCGCAGCCAAAGATCCGGTAGGTTAGCATCGGCGACAGGACGCTCTGCGCTATCTCCAGGCGGCAAACCAGCGTCATCAGCGGGCGTCGGCGCAGCCGGGGGAGTTGCGTTGGTGGCGGCGGGCGGTGCCGGGATATCGACCGGCGGTACTGGGTCAGGTGGCGGTGAAACGACTGGCGGCGGTGGGCCAACCGGAGCCACGGGCGGCGGTACTGGTGTCAATGGTGCAGTGGCCAGGGGTGGTGGGGCGATCGCCCCGCCCGCTCTCTGGCCTACTGCCTGGCCCGCCAGGGTTGAGGGCAGCAGCCCTAGCAGTGTGACCTCTAGCCAGAGTCGGGGTTGGGTGGTGTTTTTGACCTGCACCTCGGCGCTGCGCAGGTGCTGCTGACCCAGCAGCAGCACCTGCGCAGCCAAGGTCTGCACTAGGGCCTGCATGTCGGCCCAGGTGGGGGGGTGATGGCGACTAGGTCGTGGCGATCGCCCGCCGTCTTGGCAATCAGCAGATCGCGGTAGAACCCGGCCAGGTTTTGCAGCACAATCAGCGGCTCGCGGCCTCTATCCATCAGCCTGCGGGCACTGTCGAGCACGGCGGTGCCGTCGTCGCTGAGAATGGCCTGCACCAGCCCCAGCAGATCCCGCTCGGGCACCGCCCCCACCAGATCCCACACGGCGTCAGCGCTGACCGGCGGCTCCATCAGGCTGAGCTGATCGAGCAAGCTCTGGGCATCGCGCAGCCCCCCCTGGGAAACCTGGGCCACCAGGCGCAGGGCCTCGTCGTCAATGGATATTTCCTCTCGGTCAGCAATCTTTCGCAGGTGCCCAATCATCGGTTCTAGGGCAATGCGGCGATAGTCAAACCGCTGGCACCGCGAAATAATCGTCGGCAGCACCCGCTGCGGGTCGGTGGTGGCGAGAATGAACACCACGTTGCTGGGCGGCTCTTCCAGGGTTTTGAGCAAGGCATTAAACGCTGCGGTACTGAGCATGTGACATTCGTCGATCACATACACCTTGTAGCGGCACTGCACCGGGGCAAACTGGGCGCGCTCGATCAGCTCACGAATGTTGTCAACGCCCGTGTTGCTGGCGGCGTCGATCTCGATAAAGTCTAGCGCCGACCCATTGGTGATCGAGCGACAGGTTTCACAGGTGCCGCAGGGCTCTGGGGTGGGGTGGTCTTGGGCAATGCAGTTGAGTGACTTGGCCAAAATGCGGGCGCTGGAGGTTTTGCCCGTGCCCCGAGGGCCGCAGAACAGATAGGCCGGGGCAATGCGCTGCTGGTTGAGGGCGCTGGTGAGGGTGGTGGCGATCGCAGCTTGCCCCACCAGAGCGCCAAAGGTCTGGGGGCGATATTTGTGGTGTAGGGGTTCGTAGGCCATAGCAATAAGATACCGTGCCCACCCCCCACCGGGCTGTCGGCTGAGTGCGGCAATAGGGTGTGGGCTAGGCCACCGGGTGCCAATGTTCCGGAAAGTCAATGATTAGCGTATCCATTTCGGAGGTGGCGCACTGGTTTACCTGGCCCCGCGCCGCGCACATGCGGGCCTGGGTCTGCTGAGCCAGCACTTTAACGCGATCCACCGCTGCCGAAATTTCTTGCCGCCGCTGCTCGCCGCGAGGATTGGGCGGCGTCATCGGCAGGTGGGCCACCGCCGCCGTCTCACCGCGCTCCGCCGGGGGAATATAGCCTTGGAAATAGGCCAGTGCCAGCCGCCGAAATAACTCTTTTAGATGGTCGGGCAGCGCTTGTTCGACCCGAGCTGGTTTTTCTAGTAAGTCCACTAATTGGCCCATGGCATGGGCAATCTGCATGTTGTCATGGCCACTGGTGGGGTAAATATCTTTAAAATCTATCCAGCAGGCCTCAAACGCTTCCAGTTCTCGTAGCATCATGGGGTTAACTTCACCGTGGGGGTAGCCGTGACGAAGGTAGGTGCACCCGGCCCATGACCTTATATACAGCCTCTAGGGAAGACGATCCGGTCGTACTCCTAAAATGCCCCCTGGGTGCATCAACCCTACGGCGAGCCCGCAAATTTTGAGGATTTTTAGCATCAATGGCAATCATTCAGCATATCTATACCGACGGTGCCTGCTCCGGTAATCCTGGCCCCGGCGGCTGGGGCACCGTGCTCTATATGACCGATGGCGGTGTGCATGAAATTGGCGGTGGCGATACCCCCACCACCAACAACCGCATGGAAATGCAGGCGGCGATCGCGGGCCTTGCCCTGCTGCGCGACAGCGGCCAGACCGAGCCGGTCACCCTCCACACCGACAGCGAATACGTGCTCAAGGGCATCACCCAGTGGGTGGCCGGGTGGAAGCGGCGCGGCTGGGTCAACTCCGCCAAAAAGCCCGTGCTCAACCGCGACCTGTGGGAGGTAATAGACGGGCTGACCACCGAAGTCAACCAAACCCTTGATCGCCCCCTCAAGTGGGAGCACGTGCGGGGCCACTCGGGCGACCCCGGCAACGAGCGCTGTGACACCATTGCCCGCGCCTTTGCCGCCAAACGTGCTATCGAGCTGGCGGTGGCGCTGCCCTAGCCACTGCGCCAACTCTGCCCTCCGGCCCCTGGGGAGGGCAGAGTTACCGATAGGATGATACAGAGATTGACCAACCAGACTATATATAGAGTGCTGTCTTCAGCGAGGAATGCCGTGCTGCTGTCTAAAGGCTTTGAAATTGAGATGTACACCGGCACCCCAGCGGGGGAAATTGTCGGCCTCTCCGATCGCATCGTGGCCGACCTAAATGGCTTTGTGCGCGAACCCGACAGCCGCAATGTTGAGTACTCCTCACCGCCCCTGTGCCAGTACGAAAAACTGCTGTGCGAGCTGGTGCGCCCCCGCCACGAACTGCGCCAATACCTCAGCGGGCTGGGCAACTACACCCTCGTGCCCGGCAGCACCCTGGCCCTGGGGCCAACGGATCGCTTTTATCGGTCTGACCCCGGCAACCCCTACCACACCTACATTGAGCAAACCTACGGCACCACCGTCGTCACCGCCAGTGTGCATATCAATATCGGCATCGCCGACCCAGAAATTCTGATGCGCGCCTGCCGTCTGGTGCGGGTCGAAGCGCCCCTGTACCTGGCCCTGACGGCGTCTTCCCCCTTCCTGGGGGGGCAGGTCACTGGCTCCCACTCCAGCCGCTGGCAGGTGTTTCCCAAAACCCCGGCCCAGGTGCCCCTGTTTACCAGCCACGCCCACCACATTCGGTGGATGGAAGCACAGCTGGCGGCGGGCACCATGCAAAACGTGCGCCACCTCTGGTCAGCGGTGCGGCCCAACGGCGATCGCCGCCCCTACAACCTCAACCGCCTAGAACTGCGCATCTGCGATTTAATCAGCGACCCCGTGGCGCTGCTGGCGGTCGCCGCCCTGATCGAGGCCCGCCTGATTCAGCTGATCCAAGACCCCAGCCTCGACCCGCTGGTGATCAGCACTTTCCCGGCGGTCAGCCGCAATGCAGACCTGGTCGCCCTCACCGACGCCAACGAAGTCGCCGCCGCCAAGCACAGCCTCGATGCCGAGCTGCGCCACTGGCAAGACGGTCGCCCCCTGCTGGCCAGCGAGTGGATCCACCAGCTCTACGAGGAGGTCTGGCCGATCGCCAAGGCCAACGGCATTAGCTGCTTCCTCAGCCCGGTCAAAAAAATTCTGCGCGAGGGCAACGAAGCCCAGCGCTGGCTGCGTCAGCACGAAGCTGGGCAGTCGGTGCAGCAGGTGGTGCAGGGGGCGATCGCCGAGGTCGCCGCCGGCGAAGGCCTGCTGGCGCAAGAGATCTGCGAGCCCTGCGCCGCCTAGGGCAACTCAGCGGCGCTAAGGGTAAACATTTGCTTATAGTCGCCATAAGTAAAACTTCTTGGGTAAAACCCGATCCCCGCTTTTTTGATCACTTTTTGCTCAGGGTAAAAACACTGAGGGAAGTATTAGCAAAATCTATATCCCCTAGACATTTCTGCTTTTATTTCCGATCAATCCGCCATCTGTCCTTCCTAGCCCGCTGTTCGACACTGATTTCTATGCCCGCTATCGTCCTCGTCAATCCCCAAATCCCCCCCAACACGGGGAATATAGCCCGCACCTGTGCTGCCACCGCCACCTCGCTACACCTCGTAGCCCCGCTGGGGTTTGACCTCAGCGATCGCGCCCTGAAACGCGCCGGCCTCGACTACTGGCCCCAGGTTGACCTCACCCTCCATCCCGACTGGGGAACTTTTCACCAGCACCAGCGTCAGCGGGGGGGGCGCACCATTGGCTTTAGTACCTCTGGGCGATGTAGCTATACAGCTATCACCTACCGACCAGACGACTGGCTCCTGTTTGGCAGCGAAACCGAAGGGCTGCCCCCAGCGGTGCTCGCCGCCTGCGACGAAACCGCCCATATACCCATGGATCGAACCATTGTGCGCAGTCTCAACCTGTCGGTGAGCGCCGCCATCGGTCTATTCGAGGCGCTGCGCCAGCTTGAGGCTCACCACCCTTAAAATCCGTCGAACCCTTGTATTTGTAATCAGTGCAGCAGTGCAGCAGCCCCGCTTTTGCCGCATGAAGCTCTAGGTAGCGATTAAGCGATGCTCTGACTGACTGGCGAATGCTTTGGTTATCCCCTCTAGCCTGGGGTCAAACTCCAGATTAGAGGGGATACAGCACCGGCTCAAACGCCGAGCCAGTCGTCAGTACAGGAAAATTGGCCTCAAAAAGTCAGCGGCAAAAATAAGCGGTTGCCGAGGATACAAATTTAGGACAAGCCAGATAAGAAATTTATATGGCTGCTGCTAAAGGCCGCTGTTTCCAGGTTTAACCCAGGCTCAGCCACCCGTTTAGAGCCTGGGTTGAAAGCTGCGATCGCGCTTGTAATCAAGGGCTAAGAGCTTTCAAAACCGCTTTCCATCCCCTGCTAGCCAGGACTTTATGCACCTCCGTGCACAATTCACTGCGCTATGCAGTACGGCAGCTGTACCCTTGCCAAATACTTTTTTTTAGGGTTAAACCTTTATGTTGTGTTCGCACAATTCCCGACCACGAGCCTAGTGTTCAGGGAAGTGATAGAGAAAGGCCGGGCATTGCTTTTGCTGTTAAGTCATGTAAACTTGCCTAGGCTGCTGAAGCGCGGTATTCTTGCCTAGCCGATGCGTCGCTCTATCGATCCGTTGTTGTTCTGCTGCTAACATCTCGCCTGACAAATTACTCCAGCATTTGAGCATCCTTGCTCTGGCGGCAGCGCCACTGGCTGAGTAGACAGGCTTTCACAGGTTGTTAAGCGCTGGTTTACAGGAGGTCGTTCCTTGAAACGCGTAGTTCCCAAAGAGTCTGATGTAGATTGCTGTCCTCTAGGGTTGGGCAATGCTCAACCTGAGGTATCGGGAGGTTATCGTCGAGTTCAAACCTCGGCCGCCATGCTTGGTTTAGCCCTGTCGTTTGGGGCTTCTGCTCCATTCCTCACCGAGCCTGAACTAGCCCTTGCCGCCGATGGCTCTGCTCTGACCGTTTTGCCCGCCGCTAGCCGGGAAGGCTCTCAGTCTCTAAAATTCTCATCCACGAAGTCCCAAGCTGCGTCTGCCTACCACACCGTAGAGGCCGGAGAGAGCCTCTGGCAGATTGCCGCCCAGCACGAGGCTGATGTTCAGACTATTAAGGCCGCCAACGGTATTGCGGTCGATGAGGTTTTACGGGTAGGTCAAGTTATTCGAGTGCCCGCCGTAGGCATGGAAAACTTGGCCACCGCTGCTGACAGTTCTCGCTTAGCTCTCAAGGCTGACGTCCTCGGCAGCGTTGGGGGTGACCTGGTAGCCGCTGGCAGACTGAATTCCCTACAGGTGGGGCCTGCGGTTGATGATCTCGAAAACATTCGGGAACTGGAAGACGATCTAGCCCTTGAAAAGGCTGACGACCTCACTGAAGACTCGTTGCTCACTGCCAAACAGCTGCCCGCCGAGGACACAGCTGATGCGGCGGAAGAACCGGATCAGTCCAAAATTACCCAGGTAGCCGCTCTGCCCATGGCGGAGCCAGTGGCCGCAGCTCAGGGTGAATGGTCGACGGCAGCGGTGGAGGCCTCCCAGCCTGTCGCTTTGGCAAGCGCCCCAGAGAGCGCCATTGCTCCCGAGTCTCCTCCCCTTGTAACCAGCCTGCCGCTGCACGAGGAAGCTAGTCGGCCCGTCTCTAGGGTGACTGCTCAGCCAGCACCTATGCCAGCGCCGAGCAGTGAACTGGCCACTGAGGTTGAAGAAACTGTTGCAGCCGAGACCGCTGCGGCTGAGACCGTTGACAGCTCGAAAGATCTTTTGGCGGCGGCTTTGCCTCTGGGATCCACGCCCCGTGATGCCGTGGCTGAGACCGGCACTGTACGCTCCTACCAGGTAAAGCAGGGAGACACGCTCTGGTCTATTGCCTCTCGCAACGGGCTTACCCTAAACGAGTTGCTAACCCACAACCACGCTGTCCACCAGCCTGAGACTCTGGCGGTGGGCGATAGCCTGAGTATTCCTGTGGCGTCAGCGGCAGTTGAGCTAGAAGACTCGAGCAACCTGCCTGCGGCTAGTCTGGCCACGGCCCCTCGAACCCGTGAGCAGGTCATCCGTGATCATCTAGCTCGCATTCGCGAATCTAACAGCTCAACCATTGACCGCGATCAGCTAAATGCACGCATCCGTGAAGCTCGTCAGGAGCTTGCGCGCAGCCGCAGCGGAGCATCTACCGCCGCTGTGTCGCTGGAATACCACAGCACTGAGCCTGTGGCACTGGCCTCAGAGGCAATTTCCTCAGGAGCGATTTCCTCGGGAGCGATTGACTCAGGAGCGACTGGTGGAGCTGAGCCAGCCAGCCAATCTTCCCTGATGGTAAGGGAAGGTGCCCAGGCGATCGCCAGTCAGTGGACGGTTACCGATGTGGCTCAGAATGATTCTCGTCAGCTAGCCGCCGTTCAGTCGTCGGTTGAACCTGTAGTGATCGCCCCCATGGCAGCTGAATCTACCGCAGTAGAGCCAGCGCAGCTTGAGAGCATGACGCCTTCGAGTCAGCTGCTGGCCGCTGCTCCCCTGGGTGCTGACGCCTACCGAGTGGTGCCCAACCTGCCCGTGGGGCAGACGGTGTCGCCCAGTATGCCGATGATGCCTGGGGCCAGCGAGTTCTTGCCCGAGGCTCCAGCTCTCTCTAACGGCTATATCTGGCCTGCTCGGGGCACGTTGACCTCGGGCTACGGCTGGCGCTGGGGACGCATGCACCGCGGCATTGACATTGCTGGGCCGGTGGGTACTCCCATTGTGGCGGCGGCGGCCGGTGTCGTAGTGGGCTCTGGCTGGAACTCCGGTGGCTACGGCAACCTGGTGGATATTCGCCACTCTGACGGCAGCATGACCCGCTATGCCCACAACAGCCGCCTGCTGGTGCGCCAGGGTGAGCAGGTTGGTCAGGGGCAGCAAATTGCTGAGATGGGCAGTACAGGTTACAGCACTGGCCCTCACCTTCACTTTGAGGTGCATCTGGCTGGCGGTACAGCCAACCCTATGGCTTACCTCCCTGGGCGTTAGGGCCTGACGGCATTGACGTCTCACAGTGAGCTAAAAGGCGGGCCAGCTAAGCTGGCCCGCCTTTTAGCAGGGCTTTGGGGCCAACCTCACAAATCCGCTGGAGAATTCACTGGTGTCCGCTTGGTATCGCGGCTGTTCTGTGATAGATTCATTAATCGTTGGTTGATTGATCGGGCAGTAGCTGCCCTGTCAAGCACCCGTACCACGGCTCAGTAGCTCAGTGGTAGAGCAGGGGACTCATAAGCCCTTGGTCGCGTGTTCAAATCACGCCTGAGCCATTTTAACTAGTCTCGATAGGTGTTCTTAGAAACCTATTTTCTTAGGAACCTATGGGTGGCTGGAAGAGATGGATATAAGATATTGCCTAGGATGGCTTGACCTGGGGATAGACAAGTCAAGGCTTCACGGCGGCGCTTGGAGTATCCCAACTAAAAAAAGCCCCCCTTCCAAGGACGCGAACTTGGCCCGTTGGGTCGAGCGCAGTGAGATACCGGATAAGTATTTAGTTGAAACGCTCTGAGGTTGACGTTTGCGATGTCGCCCGGCGGGCTAGCCCTTAGCCTGGGTACTATGATGGTACTGCGCAGGGCGGTATGACCCCGAGGAATAAAGGCTTATGACTGAAATAAAGGACGGTTGTTTGCGGGTAGGCCAAATGGCCCCCGACTTTAGCGCTACGGCCGTAGTCGATCAGACCTTTAAGATCGTCAAGCTGTCTGACTATCGGGGCAAGTATGTGGTGCTGTTTTTCTACCCCCTTGACTTTACCTTTGTGTGCCCCACAGAAATTGCTGCGTTTAGCGATCGCCACGACGAGTTCAAAGCCCTCAACGCTGAGATTCTCGGCATTTCTGTAGACAGCGAGTTTGCCCACCTGGCCTGGATTCAAACCGAGCGCAAGCAGGGGGGGGTCGGTGACCTCAACTATCCCCTGGTGTCTGACATCAAAAAAGATATTAGCGCTGGTTACAACGTGCTTGACCCTGAGAGCGGGGTGGCCCTGCGCGGGCTGTTTATCATTGACCGAGATGGCGTCTTGCAGCACGCCACCATTAACAATCTGGCCTTTGGCCGCAAAGTCGATGAAACCCTGCGCGTGTTGCAGGCCATTCAGCATGTGCAGGACAACCCCAATGAGGTCTGCCCGGTAGACTGGCAACCCGGCGACAAGACGATGATTCCTGACCCGGTCAAGTCACGGGAGTTTTTCGCTGGGGTTTAGGCTGCGTGAGGGGCCAATAACTACCGCCATCGCCCTGCCCTAGGATGAACCTCAGGTAGGGTTGCTTTGAAGTAGCGCTGTTCCGAAGTAATCACCTTGACTAGTTTTCCGCTGACAACCACTCCTTTTTGGCGCTATTGGGTGCCCCTACCCCCCAGCGTTGCTCTGCCTCTGGGCCAGATTTCTCCTGACTTTGCCCTGGGGGATGCGACTCACCAGCGCACGGTGCGTTTGGCCAACTGGCGGGGTAAGCAGCCTGTAGTGCTGATCTTTTGTCGCATTTTGGCTGAGTTAGCCTATAGCCCGCACCGATATGCCTACCTGGGGGCGATCAACCAGGCCTATGCCCAGTTCCGCAACGCCGGGGCCGAGGTGTTGGTGATCACTAACACCGTTCAACGCCAAGGGCAGAGCATAGTAGACGATCTGGGTCTGACGCTACCGCTGCTGAGTGACGACAGCGGCTCTACCTTTCGCGCCTACTCAACGGGCCAAGCGTTGGGGGCACCGCTCCCGGCCCAGTTTGTGCTCGATGCCCAGGGTCGACTGCGCTATGGTCACCTGTTTTCGCTGCTGCACCGCCAGGCATCGCCAGATACCCTGCTGACGGTGGTAGAAAGCCTGTAGGCCTGTTTTCTTCTGGCAGCCTAAATTGGAGGCAGACTAAAATTGTCTCCAACCTAGCCCTGGGATACCGCCCGAGCGGGGAGGGGCTGCTCCACGGTGATACGAGGCAGACGGTGCTTAAAGCCGCAGAGAATTTCCCAGCTAATGGTGTTGGCCATGGTGGCCCAGTCGTCGGGGCCAATGGTGTAGCGCCCGTCGCGACCCAGCAGGGTGACGATATCGCCTTCTTGCAGGTCAGGGATGTGGGTGACGTCTAGCATGAGTTGGTCCATGGTAATGGTGCCGATTTGCTGGGCTAGGTGGCCCTTAACCATGACCTGGAGCCGATTAGAGAGTATCCTCGGTACGCCGTCGGCGTAGCCAATGCCGACTACTGCCAGGCGAGTAGTGCGATCGCACAGGTACCTGTGACCGTAGCTAATGCCCGTGCCAGCGGGCACCTCTTTGAGGTGGGTGATGCGAGCTTTGACCTGCATAACGGGCTGTAGGTCAACCCGGTGCCGCAGATGGGGGGCGGGGTAGAGACCGTAGATTCCTAGCCCTACCCGCACTTGGTCGTAGTGCAGGGCGGGGTCGGCTAGGGCCGCAGCGGTATTGGCCAGGTGCAGCCGGGGCGGCAAGAGCTGCTGCCGACGCAGGTTTTCGACTGCAGCGGTGAAGCGCTGGTGCTGCTGCTGCATGATGGTCGGGTCTAGATCGTCAGCGGTGGCCAGGTGCGAGTAGAGGCTGTCGATCTTGAGGTGGGGCAGTGGTTGAACAAACTGAACGAAATCTGTGGCCTCGGCCCAGGGAAACCCCAGCCGGGCCATGCCGGTGTCGATTTTGAGGTGTACGTTCACGGGGCGGGCGGCGGCTAGACCCGAGAGGGTGTCAGAAAAAACCAGCGCCTGCTTGGGCTTGACCAGGGTGGGCTGGAGCCGCCAATGGGCGATCGCCTGCATTTCTTCGGTACTGTTGACCGCCCCCATGACCAAGGTTGGGGCCTGAATGCCCGCCGCCCGTAGCTCAATGCCTTCGGGCACCGTTGCCACCCCTAGCCAGGCCGCCCCAGCCTGGAGCGCCGTCTGGGCGACAGCCACCGCCCCATGGCCGTAGGCATCGGCTTTAACCACCGCCATCAGTTGAGTTGAGGCGGGCAAGATGCCTTTGAACTGCTGCACGTTGTGGCGCAGCGCGGCCAGGTTAATCTCTACCCAGGCGCGACAGCAGCGCATCGGTTCTAGACTCGGAGTCTGTTCCCAACTGAGCATGGTTTTCGTCCTCCACAGGTTGAGCCTTTGGCGGGCTAGCGACTCATCATAGCGCCAGATGCCTGCGCAGCCGGGGTAAAGGCTGCAAAGCATTGTATCAGGGGCCAAAAGCCTCAATTTAGCTTCTGTGCTACCATCGGTCTAATATTCTTTAGTCACGCACAGGGATGAGTAAGGTTCTGGTGCTCAATGCCTCCTATGAACCGCTCAACATTACGAGCTGGCGTCGGGCTGTTGTTCTGATTATTAAGGGCAAGGCTGAGCGGGTTGAGCACAACGGCAAGTTTGTCTATGCCGATTTTCCGCTGCCCTCGGTGATTCGTCTGCGTTATTACGTGCGCGTGCCCTACAAAGATATTCCCCTCACCCGACGCAATCTGCTCCAGCGTGACAACCACACCTGCCAATACTGTAGCTATAGCGGCGATGGGCTGACCCTCGACCATGTGATTCCGCGATCGCGCGGCGGCGGCGACACCTGGGAAAACATGGTCACCGCCTGCGTACGCTGCAACGTCAAAAAGGGCAACCGCACCCCCCGCGAGGCCAACATGCCGCTGTTTAGCCAGCCTCGCAAGCCCCACAGCAGCCTGTACTTTGAGGTCTCTCGGCAAATTCACAGCGGCGTACACCAGGAGTGGAAGAAGTACGTGATTGGCATCTCCTGACAGCTTTCCACCCTGGGGGGGATTTTCATAGCGGTTCTGTGGCAATTTGCAATAATAAGATCAGGAGAACCGCTAACTAGTGTGTGGCATGGCAGTCTATGGGCACAGCGGCCTGTGGGCACAGCGGTCTGGGAGCCTCGGTGCAGTTGGCCGTTGCTGGGCAGGGCTACAAAAACCACCTAAGGCACTGAGCTAAGCAGGTCAAACACGCAGTCACCCAAGAGAACGCCAACTATGACGCTTAACTCAGCCTCTGAGGCCACCGACGAGACCCGCGAGACCCGCACCAGCGGCAACGGGGCAGCATCCATTGTGCCGCTCCCTGAGGTCGACAGCGACTCCGATGACCCGGTACAGGAGGTGCGCCGTCTGCTAGAGGCCCACCGAGGAGAAAAGCAGCTGGTGCTGCTGCAAGATTTCCCTGACCCTGACGCGCTGTCGGCCGCCTGGGCCTACAAGCTAATTGCGGTCAACTACAAAATTGAGTGCGACATCATCTACGCCGGCACCCTCAGCCACCAGGAAAACATTGCCCTGGTGCGCCTTACCGGCCTGCCGGCTCGTCGCTGGCTCAATGCCGCCGATAACGCCAAGCTGACCAATTACCAGGGGCTGGTGCTAGTCGATAACCAGGGCACCACCAGCCAGCTCTACGAGCACCTGCGAGAGGCGGGATTACCCCTGGTGCTGGTAATCGATCACCACGCCCCCCAGAGCCAGCTAGATGCCGAATACATGGATTTGCGCCCCCACATTCGGGCCACCGCCACCATTCTCACCCAGTACCTCCAGCAGGGGCTGCTGGATCTTGATCGCAACAACAGCAAACACACCAAGTGCGCCACCGCCCTCATGCACGGCCTGCGGGCTGACACCAATCAGCTCATGCATGCCGGGGCCAGCGACTTTATGGCGGCGGCCTACCTGAGCCAGTTTTACGACGGCCAGCTGCTGAGCGCGGTGCTGCAGGCCTCGCGCTCGAAACGGGTAATGGATGTGATCGAGCGATCGCTGCGCAACCGCAAGGTGCAAAACAATGTCTCGATCGCTGGAGTGGGCTACCTGCGCTACGACGACCGCGACGCCATTCCCCAGGCGGCAGATTTTCTCGTCACCGAAGAGAACGTACACACCGCCGTGGTCTACGGCATTGTCCACGACGAAGACGAAGAGCGAGAGGTGGTAATTGGCTCGCTGCGCACCAGCAAAATCACCCTCGACCCCGACGAGTTTATTAAAGAAGCCTTTGGCCAAGACAGCGAGGGGCGCTTCTTTGGCGGCGGGCGATCAATGGCCGGAGGGTTTGAGATTCCGGTGGGCTTTTTGTCGGGCTTCTACGAAAACTCAGAGTACAACCGCCTCAAGTGGGATGTGTTTGACATTCAAATCAAGCAAAAGCTCTGGCGGCTAGTCGACCCCGAAGAGGGCATCATCAACACCGACTAAACCTCATTCAAGTCCAAGTCCATGGGTAGAGTGCTGCCTGTAGGAAACCTATCAGTCCCGAATGAGACTTCAGCTCACTGCTTGAGCTGAAGTCCGCAGGTCGTCTAGGTTTCTCTGGGTGGGCTGCTATGGCGATGGTCTTCTGAGACAGCAGCCAGCCAGGGTTTATCTTCCAAGGATATGCTACGGCTGCACCACCTCTGGGGCATCCACAGACTCTGGCAGATCAATCGCAGCCCGCCGCTTGCCCCCAGAGCCAAAGCCCCCGTGCAGCAGTGTATAAAAGCACGGAATGATAAACAGCGTCAGCACCGTCGCCAGCGACAGCCCCGAGAACACCACAATTCCCAGGGGCTGTAAAAACTCTGACCCCTCACCAACTCCCAAAGCCAGGGGAAACAGGCCCAGCACCGTGGTAAACGTAGTCATCAGAATAGGCCGTAACCGCCGGGGGGCCGCCATCAAGATCGCCTCCTGGCGAGAGCAGTCGCTGGCCTCGTAGATCTGGTTGGCCAGCTCCACCAAAATAATTGCGTTGTTGACCACAATGCCCACCAGCAGCACCGCACCCACGACCACCGTGGCCCCGATCGCCGTCTGGGTAACAAACAAGCCCAAGATGCCGCCCGCCAGGGCCAGGGGCACCGTCAGCATAATCACCAGCGGATCAATCAGCGAGTTGTACTGCACCGCCATCACCACAAACACTAGGAAGGCCGCCAGGGCACCGAGTACCCCTAGAGAAGACTGAAGTTCTTGGTTGGTCTCACCAGCGGAACTGGGCAGCCGGGTGATGCCCTCGGGGAGTTCTAGCCCTGCCATAATCTCGTTGACTTCGGCCAGAGCGTCGCCTAGGCTAGCCCCCTCAGCCAAATCACCAGAGATCAAAAACACCTGCCGCTGGTTGATCCGCTGGATTTGACCCGGGGCTGGGCCAAGGCCCACTTGAGCGATGTCGCCGAGCTGCACCAGCTGGCCACTGCTGGTAAACAGGGGAATGTCTAAAAGCTGGGACGATCGCTGCACGCTGCCCGGCTCCAGCTGCACTTTGATATCCACTAGACGGCTACCCCGCTGCAACTGCGTGGGAGTCGAACCATTCAGCGCGGTTTGAATCGTGGCCCCAATATCTGTCGAAGACAGCCCCAGGCTGGCAGCCCTGGCCCAGTCAGGGGTAATGCGCACCTCTTCTTGGGGGTCTTCACCGTCGGGGCGATAACGGGCCAGGGTGGCCTGCTGCCCCAGGGCCGCCAGCACCTGCTCCCCGGCCTCAAACAGGGCATCGGTATCTTCACCCTGCAAGCCCACGTCAATGTCAGCCCGCACCGGGGAGTTGGTCAGGTTTAACCCCCGCACCGACTCGGGGCTGACGTTGATGCGAGCGCCCACCAGGGGCAGGCGGCTTAGCTCTGCGTTGACGCGATCAACGTAGGCGACGGTATTGCTGCCCGGCTTGAGGGTAATGGTGCTGCTGCCGCGCAGGGTGTTTTCGTTGGTGTTGGTGCCAAACAGAGAACCCCCAGCGGTGGTAAACACATAGTTGGTTTCGGGCTGGGCCAGCAGCACCTCGTCAACGGCCCGCATCACCCGCTGGTTGCCGTCAATGGTGGTGCCCGCTGGCAGGCTCACGTTGACCCGGGCCTGGCCGGTGCTAATGCGGGGCAAAATTTCTTGGGGAATTTGGCCCACCATCCACCAGCTACCGCCGCCAAACACCAGCAGGACGGCACCAATCACCAGCAGCCGGTGCCGCAGCACTTGGCTGAGCAGACCGCCGTAGCCGATGGTCAGCCCCTCTAGGCGGTTGTTAAACCAGCGAAACGGCCCCCAGCTTTGCAGCGATCGCGTCGGTCTGCCCATGATCAGCCGCGACGCCAGGGTGGGCACCACCGTCAGCGCCACCACCAGCGACGCCGCTACCGAAAAGCTGATGGTCAAAATCAGCTCGTTAAACACCAGAGAGATAATGCCACCGATCAGCAGAAAGGGCAGCACCGCCACCAGGTTGGTGGTGGTGGAGGCCAGGAGGGCGCTCTCTAGCTCCTGGCTGCTGGCTTCGGCCTGAAAGATCGCCTCTCGGGTGCTGAAGCCCTCACTCTGGCGCGAGGCCTCCATTTCTTCGGCCCGCTTGGCCATGTTCTCAAGCATGACAATGGAGTTGTCGACCACAATGCCGACCCCCAGGGCTAAGCCACCCAGACTGAAGATGTTGAGCGACAGGCCAAACAGCCCCATCAGCACCAGGGCGACCAGGGTGGCGAGGGGGATCGCCGTAACGATAATAAAGGTCTGCCGCAGGGACCCGAGAAAGAGCAGCACCACAACGCCCGCCAGGGTAGCGCCACTCAGACCGGCGATCGCCACATTTTGAATCGAGTTGCTAATAAACCGTGACTCGTCGAGGGTGGCGGTCATATCCATGCCCTCGGGCATGAGACCCGTCTGGCGCATCTCGTCGAGCTTGGCCTTGACCCCATCGACCACGTCAATGGTG
>JBBSLR010000011.1:0-17001 GCA_038255045.1 Phormidesmidales cyanobacterium | reverse complement strand
TTGCCACCATACTCTCCTGAATTTTCCCCAATTGAAAATTTTTGGTCAAAAGTCAAATCCATATTACGTTCACTCGAAGCGAGAACTTATGCCGACTTAGAAAAAGCGCTTAAAGAAGCTTTTGAACAAGTTTCTTTGGAGGATATTGAAAATTGGTTTACTAATTGCTGCTACTGTACCTCACCAGACTGAGAAAGGCTGTATGTGCGGCCAGTCGGGTTTTGCATGAGAGAGGGCAAGTTGGAACTAACGATTTAATGCTTGCCTTTGTGGGTGACCAATATGCCGTCAATCTCGACAAAGAAGGAAAGCTTAGTATTTTGAAGGATGGCCGAACTATTTTTGCATATGAGAATAAGAAAACTGTCTTTAATCGCTCTCAGGCAAGCGATTCAAAATCACTTCTGGTTGATGCAAAGATTGAATTTAGCTTGCAATCTAATGCAGAGCAACAGTCTGCTGACATACAAAGTCCTTCTAAATCAGTTGAATTACTAAATCTTGCTTCTTTGATTCTGTCTCGCGCTGGTCAGCCTAGTGAGCTTGGCGGGTTTAAGGTCGAGGGGCGAAGAAACTCAGTCATCTTGACCGAGGAGGGAGTTTTGCTAGCTACTCAAGAAGGGAGAACTGTCTTAAGGGCAAAAGGATCAACAATAGAATTTAGTCGAGCATCTGAGCCTGTTTTAGAGGACTTTAGGAATGCAGTCTCTGTCTTAAATCAGCAAAGTCGGGGGCAGAGTAAACCCCAGCAGGCCCAGATTTAGTCTACCTGACAACCTTTTTCTTTTAAGATGGTTGGTTTTGTCGCTGTGAAAGTTCCTGTAAACTAGAAATTAGTCCGTCAACTTCAAAAGGCTTAGTCATATAAATGTCTACCCCAGTATTAATTGCTAATTCTCGATGAGCTTCATTTCTTAGAGAAGTCAGCATTAAAACATAAATGTATTTTTCTAAGGCTAGCTCTCTTATCTGACGGCAGACTTTGATGCCATCAATTCCGGATAGATTGGAATCTAAAATAATGATTTCAGGCTTTATCTCTTCGCCGATTCTAGAATGAAGTGCATCACCTGCTCAAAACCGCTTGTAGTATCGGATCTTGTCACTAGACCAACACGAAGCTACAAGACCTACCGCTACTGGGGCATGCAGAGTTCTCTGCGGGGTCAATGGCCTCAAAGGCTGGCAGCGGTTCTGAGTCAGGTTGATGCACTTCAAATTTGAATTGGCGTACTAAAAGCTCAAATCACACCAAACACCAAAATGGTCAGAAAGACGTTGTCCTAAAGGATGTTGTCTTGCCAGTACTCCTCGATCTGCTGTCTTAAAGTGGCGAGAGGTCGCAATGTGATCAATTGCTAGATGGCCTGCCTCATCAGTCAAGTTCTCCGTCCCAATCTTTGTGTCCAGCAATGCCTTACGCAGCAAACTTTCCATAGATATTGGTGCTCGCCTGCGAGGCAACTGCTGGTTATAAGTACATGGACAGAATTAGTTGCCTTAGGATTTGGGGGAACACCTCTATTAAGGGGCCGCAGCCCCTTAAGCTCCAACTACATCCTGAATTTAATTGTGTACACCTACTTAGTCTCCTAGGGTGATGTTCTAGACCTGTGGTTCAGGGCTGCTAAAACTGTTTAATGCTGGGGGCATTCAGAATTATCATCCACATGTCTAGAACACGACCCACCAGCTTTCTCTCAGAGGGAAAGTCTGACCTAAAGACTGCCGAGAAGAACCATCGATAGGCTGATCGCCGCTAAGAACAGCCACGAAAGCCCAGCCAGATAGATTGGCTTGAGGCCCAGCTGGGTCAGGCTAGCTATATTGGTCTCCAGCCCCATAGCCACCAGCGACATACAGAGCAAAATTTGGTTGCCGCTGAGTACGGCAGCTTTGATCGGGGCCGCCACCAGGCCCAAGCTGTTGACCCCTACCAAGAGGCAAAAGAACAGCACAAACCAAGGGATAGGGAGCGGGCGGGCCGATTGATTCGCCTGGCGCGGGCGAGGGGTTTGCCAGCCCAGGCTGAGAATAATCGGCACGATCAGCAGCACGCGAGAGAGCTTGGTAACAGTGGCCACCTCGCCGCTGAGGTCACCGTTTTGAAAGGCGGTGGCAATCACCTGGGCCACCTCATGCACCGAAGCCCCACACCAGATGCCAAAGGCCGAGGGGCTGAGCTGCAACAGGGTGCCCACAAACGGATAGGTGAGCATGGCCAGGGTACCAAAGCCGGTAATGGTGGCGATCGCATAGGTCATATCTTCCTCAGACCCCTCGATCACCGGGTTGGTGGCTACCACCGCCGAGGCCCCGCAGATCGATGTGCCCGCCGCAATCAGCTGGGCCAGGCGAGGGTTAACCCCCAGCCACTTCCCTAGCCAGCAGGTCAGGTAAAAGGTGCTGAGAGTGCCGATAGTGACTAGGCCCAAGCCCCAGGGGCCGACCGCCAGCACCTCCGTCAGGCTCAGCCGCAGGCCCAGCAAAATCACCGCCAGGCGCAGCACCCGCTTCATGGCAAACTTGACGCCGGGGCGATAGGAGGCGGGCACCACGCCCCACTGTCGCCAGCCTATCCCCAGCAAAACAGCAATCAGTAGCGGGTTGAGGGTGTGTAGGTCGCTCAAGCGATCTAACCCCAGGGCCACCCCCGCAATCAGCGTCGTCAGCAACAGCCCCGGCAAAATTGAGAAGCCCTGGGTTTTCCAGTCGCTCGTCACCCGATCCAGGGTAGAAACTCCTGGGTCAGCTTTAGAAGATAGTTTCATAATTTAAAACCGTTTATAGGGTTAGATCAGGCCACCAAAGCCAACACCGCCACCGTCAGCAATAGCCCCATAACAAAGCGGCGAAAGAGTATCTCGTCAACCCGCTTGAAGCACAGCTGCCCCAGTATCTGCCCTAGAAAAAACGCCGGTAAAAAGCGGATAAATAGGCCCCCTACCGCTACCGATATCAAACCGCTGGCCCAGTAAGACCCCAGGGCAATCAGCTGGATAAGCGCAAAAAACACGATAAAGTTGGCCCGGTTGGCGGCTGCCAAGTTGCTGCTAGACATCTGGTAGAGCACGATGGGAGGCCCACCGATGCCCGCCAAGCCAGTCAAAAAACCACTCAGGGCACCGACCCCCGAGGTCAAGGCCAGGTGGGGATGGGTGTAGCGGCTTTTGCCGCTCAACAGCAGCAGCACAAACCCCAAAATTAGCCCGCCAATGATGCGCCGCAGCAGGGTTGGATCGAGCAGGGCCAAAAAGTGCGCTCCCACCGGCACCATCACCATGGCGCTGAGTGCCAAAGGCAAGACCTGCCGCCACTTAGTCTTTTGCACAGCGCCGGGCACTATCCCAGCCCCAGCCGTCATGTCGATCAGGAGAATGGTCGCTACCGCCAGCTGCGGATTGAACAGCAGACTCAGGGCAGGAGCAAGAATTAACCCCGAGCCAAAGCCAGAAAAGCCTCGGGTAAAGCCTGCGATCGCCACCACCCCCAGACTAAGCAGCCAGATCTCGATGCCCATGGGCGTGTCTCCTGCCAGTGCAAACATTAGAAAAGGATCCCCGATTGACTAGGTTAAGTCAGGAGTGAGGTTATCGGTGGGATCCGGAAAAAAGGATAGGGGTGAGTGGATAGAGAGATGTTTTGTAGGGGCAAACGGCGTTTGCCCTGCCCCATAGTGGGTTATCAACAAACCACCGCCAACTCTGCCACCGTCGCTACCCCAAAAGTCGCATTCAACCCTAGGGCAATCTGCTCAAAGATCTGGCTCAGGGGGGCATCGGGCAGCTTCATCGGCAGGGGCACCCCCGCATCGCCCTGTTCGCAGATGCGGGGGTCGATGGGCACCTGCCCCCACAGCGGCACCGAAAGCTCGGTGGCGATCTGGGCACCGCCGCCGCTGCCGAAGATCGGCGTCGGTTCGCCACAGTGGCCGCAGAGCAGGTAGCTCATGTTTTCGACCAGGCCCAGCACCGGCACCCCCACCTGGCGAAACATATGCACACTGCGGCGCACGTCGGAAACCGCCACCTGCTGAGGCGTTGTCACCATCACCACACCGCAGATCGGGCTTTCTTGCACGATGGTGATCTGGGCGTCGCCGGTGCCGGGGGGCAGATCGATTAGCAGGTAGTCCAGCTCGCCCCATTCCACCTCGTGGAGGAACTGGGTGAGAATCTTGTGCATCACCGGCCCGCGCCAGGCCAGGGGGTGATCGCCCTTTGCCAGCAGCCCGACGGACATCAGCTTGATACCGTGGGCCTCTAGGGGCACAAACCGCTGACCCTCGGGCGTGTCAATCACGCGCACTTCCGAATGCCCCAGACCCAGCATTTGGGGTACGTTGGGGCCGTAGATGTCGGCATCGAGCAGCCCCACCTTGGCCCCGGTTTTGGCCAGGGCCGCCGCCAGATTTACAGCGGTAGTCGATTTGCCCACGCCACCCTTGCCGCTCGACACCGCCAGGGTAGTGCGCACGCCGGGGATGGTGCAGAGCTGGGCGTAGGCTTTTTTGCACCAGGGCAGCTGGCTAAGAGTGTCCTGTACCCGTTGCTGCAAATTCAGCTGGTGGCGACCCACGTAGAGCCGCAGGTAGACGTAGTCATCTACGACTTGCAGGTTGCGGACCATGCCCAGGCTGACCAGGTCGTTGCCCAGAGTGGGCTCGCACAGGGTTTTGAGCTGGGCAATGACCTCAGCCTTGCGGGCGATCGCCTCAGCACTGGGGGGCGCTTCGGTGGGGGCCTCAGCAGCGCGATGAAACGGAGAGGAATGGCTAGACATTGGAGGGTTCTGGCTGAGACTTCTGGATCGCGTCAATGGCCCGCTGGGAAAAAATCCGTACGTCCATATCGGGGTCGTTGAGGGTCTGTTGCAGGGCGGGTAGGGCGTTGGTGTCGGCCAGTTTGCCCAGGGCGGTGGCGGCATCGCGCCGCACGTCAGAATACTCGTCGGCCAGGGATTTGATCAGCACCGGGAGAGCCTGCACGTCCGGGGTTTTCTGTAAGGCGCGGGCGGTGAACTTGCGCACCTGCCATTCGGGGTCATCCATAGCCTTGACCAGGGCCTCAACGGCTGCCGGATCCGCCAAAATATCCAGCGACTGGGCTGCATTGCGCCGCACCTGCCAGTCGGCATCGCTGGTCAGCAGTTCGCACAGCAGCGGCACCACCGCCGCATCGCTGAGGTGGCCTAGGGTCAGCGTCGTGGCCCGCCGCACCGCCTCCACCGGATCTTTTGCCAGGGCCAGAGCCGGTTCGCAACGCACCACCTGGTTCAGGTAGCGGAGGGTGATCACCGCCGCCTCTCGCAGCTCGGGGTTCTCTGACTCAAAGAAGGGCATGATATACGGCAGCGCCTGGGCATCGTGGATTTTGCGCAGCAGCACCAGCACGTTGAGCTGGGCATGGGTATTGCCCACCTGCAACACATCCAGCAGCTTCATCAGGTCGTTTGTGGAAACCAGCTCTTTGAGAGCCGACAGCGCTTCGCTGCGCACATTCTCGTGGGGGGAACTGAGGCATTCGATCAATGGGTTGATGGCAACCGGGTTGGCAAACTCCCACAGGGTGGTGATGGCGATTTCTTGCACCGTGGGGTTTTCGTCGCCGAGCGCCCCGATCAAGGGCTCGATCGCATCTTCGTCACCCAGGTGTTGCAGGGTTTTGACGGCGACCAAACGGTTGTCGAGATCGGGCGATCGCAGCATCTCAACCCACTGGGCTACTTCAGGGTCCATATCGGTGGTGTACATGGAGAGGGTTCCAAAATGACGGCAGGGGAGTGGAGTGGGGAGTGGGAGGGTGGATGAGTGTTTGCTTTACCCGCCTACCCATCTACCTGAGCAAGAACGGAATCTGCACCGTAATCGCTCCAGTTGGGCATTCCTTCTCACAGGGCAGGCAGAACCAGCACTCGTCGTACTTCATGTAGGCTTTACCGGTTTCAGGGTTCTTCACCAGCACATCTAAGGGGCAGACCTCGATGCAGGCGTTGCATTTTTCGAGACATTTCGATTCATCGACGATTACGGGTACGTCGATGCGTTGGGTAGTTAAGGCCATGGGGAATTCCTTCAGCTAAAAATTGAGGTGTAGGTTGGGTGGAGCGCTAGCGGAACCCAACAGCGGAGATTGGCGTTGGGTTGCACTTCGTTTCACCCAACCTACGGGGTTACTGGGTGCAGCACAGGGGGATGGTGGGCGGTGCCTACCCTACCGGACGGCGACGTCGTAGACTTCTTCGACTAGATCAACATCGACGATGTAGGGCTCAACGGCGCGCTTAAACAGCTCCATGTGACCGGCTTCGCCCTTCTTCAGGTTGACGTGGCAGAACCATTCCTCGTTGTTCTTTTCGGGATAGTCGAGGCGGTAGTGGTAGAGGCCCCAGCGGGTTTCTTTGCGGAACAGGGAGGCGCGGGCGGCCATCTCGGCGCAGTCGCGGATGAAGTGTACCTCCATGCAGCGCATCAGCTCGTGGGGGTCGCGGGCACCCATGAGGCCGAGGGTTTCTTCGTAGGCGACGAATTTTTGCAGGCCGATATCCATGTTGTGGGGCGACTTAGGCGGTTGCAGATAGTCGTTGACCAGGCGGCGCAGCTTGTACTCGATCTGGGTGTGGGGCACGCCGTCGGGCTGCTGGAGCGGGGCGTAGATGCGGGCCTGCTCGGCGGCGAGGAAGTCGGCGTCGGGTTCAACATGCTCCAAATCCCGCACGTAGTCCATGGCGTTTTCGCCCGCGATGCGGCCATACACAAAAGCCCCGATCATGTAGTTGTGGGGCACGCTGGCCATGTCGCCTGCCGCGTAAAGGCCGGGGACGGTGGTTTCGGCTCGCTCATTTACCCAAACGCCTGAGGCGCTGTGGCCGCTGCACAGGCCAATTTCAGAGATATTCATCTCGACGCCGTGGGTGCGGTAGCTTTCGCCCCGGCCCTCGTGGAAGCGGCCTCGGCTGGGCCGCTCGTTATCCCACAGAATGGTTTCAATTTCGTTGATAGTGTCGTCGTCAAGGTGGTACATCTTCAGGTGTACCGGGCCTTTGCCCGAGTGCAGCTCTTTGTAGACCTCCAGCATCATCTGGCCGCTCCAGTAGTCGCAGTTGATGAAGCGGTGGCCTTCGGCGTTGGCGGTGTAGGCTCCGAAGGGACTGGCCACGTAGGCGCAGGCGGGGCCGTTGTAGTCTTTGATCAGCGGGTTGATCTGGAAGCACTCGATGTTGGTGAGCTCGGCCCCGGCATGGTAGGCCATGGAGTAGCCATCGCCCGCATTGGTGGGGTTTTCGTAGGTGCCGTAGAGGTAGCCGGAGGCGGGCAACCCCAGGCGACCGCAAGCCCCGGTGCACAGCACCACCGCTTTGGCCTGAATCACCACCATGTTGCCGTTGCGCACATCGAGGCCCACGGCCCCGGTGACGCGACCGTTTTGCACCATGACGCGGGTGGCCATCACTCGGTTGGTGACGTTGACCTTGTGGCGCTTGACCTGGCGAGCCAGAATTTTCTTCAGGTCTTTGCCCTCGGGCATGGGCAGCACATACTTGCCCACCCGGTGCACCTGCTTGAGGTCGTAGTTGCCCTCGTGGTCTTTTTGAAACTTGACCCCCCAGCTCTCCAGTTCCTGGATCACCTCAAAGCCCAGCCGCCCGGTCTCGTAGACGGCTTTTTGGTTGACGATGCCGTCGTTGGCGATGGTGATTTCGCGCACGTACTGCTCGGGGGTGGAGTTGCCGGGAATAACGGCAGTGTTGACCCCGTCCATGCCCATGGCGATCGCGCCACTGCGGCGAATGTTGGCTTTCTCTAAAATCAGCACGTCGCTCTCGGGACTGGCCTGCTTCGCCTTAATACCTGCCATCGTACCAGCGGTGCCACCGCCGACGACCAGAAAATCAGTTTTAAGATACTGAATGTTCACGCAACCACATCCTCGATTTAAACGGCAGTGAAATTGAATTATTGGGGCCAGCTAATGCCTAAAAGTTAACGACTAGTAGCCGTAGGCTTCTGGGCCTTTGATATGTAGCTTAAGGGAGCTTCCCAAGGTCAATCAATAGGGTTTGTAGCAACAGCTACGGTTTACCCATCACAACCTTCTATACACTCATAAAAAAGCTAAATGAGATTAAATAGATTACTGCTCTAGGTATTTTTAAGGATTTTTACAAACAAATCTCAAGTCTCTATAATTCTGCCTTTTGCTAATCGGGAAGAGATATGATTGACTGAGGAATTATCGTAGACTTAACCCTACTTTCTAAAACAACTTAAGCGAGTAAAGTGATATGGAGATTTACCAGCTCAAAGTATTTTTAGAAGTAGCTCGCTGCCTGAGTTTCACCGAGGCTGCTGATACGCTAAATTTGACCCAACCAGCAGTAAGCGCGAAAATAAAGTGTCTAGAATCTGACTTGGAAACTCCTCTATTCAGGCGCTTAGGGCGGCGCATAGAACTCACCCAAGTAGGGGAGTATTTGTTAGAAGAAGGCCCTAGCTTGGTGGATTTAGAAACCCGATTGGTGGCTGAAATCGAAGAAATCAAGCAGGGAAAATTCAGCACCTTAAGAATTGGCTGCATGCCCGATGTGTTGAGTAACTGGCTGCCGTCGGTGCTGTACGAATATCGCCGGGCTTATCCCGATGTGCAAACCAAGTGTATACAGTTTGATGCGGTTGAGCCGCTGTATCGCGCCATTAAGACTGGTGAGGTCGATATTGCTGTCTCAGATCTCAGTTTTTCGACTTTTGACGAAATTTTAGGGCTAGCAATTGGCTCCGTTAACTATTCGCTGATAGTATCCAGCAGCCATCAGCTTGCTCAGCGGCCTTGGCTGAGTCTAAAAGAGCTAGCTGACCAGGCCTGGGTCTTGCCCCCAGAGGGCGTACCCAGTCGCATTATGCTGCAAAAGCGCATGCAGGAACTGAGGCTAAATCTAACCGATTTTGCCCAGGTCGAAATCGTCGATGCAGCCAGTTTAATGCGCACCTACTTACTCCAGGGTCACTATCTAGGGTTTGTCTCAGACTTTGAATTTCAAATGGAGTGCCAGGCTGGGCTGCTGTGTCGCATTCCCCTAGAAGAATTTGCCCTCGGCACGCCGTTGTTTCTGCTGATGGCCAAGCGCCTTGGGCGAGCCTTGGGGGTAATGGGTCAGCCTGCTGGTCGGAGTGGGCTGGGGCTAGAGCCGATTCGTCAGTTTGTAGCCATGGTGCAGGGCCAGCCCAGCGTTACCCAGGGCATGCTCTCCCGAGGCTTGTCTTCCCCTAGCCCATTGACGACACCATCAGCTGAAGCTCCCGAGAAAGTGCCCCAGTTCCAGTCCCCTAACTTTTTGGTGCGTGCTGGTGCCACCAGCAGCACCGAAATCATCAACCTCACTATCGGCACCCAAAACCGCACCATTCAAACCGTAACTGCTGGGCTGATTATTCAGCGGCTGGGCTTGCTGGAGCATTTCTTACCTCGCGAGGGTCGCTACAGTGGGGTGCAGTATCGACTGCGCTGGTCTGACTACGATTCTGGGGCACCGATTGTGGCCGGGCTAGAGGCTCAGCAGATCGACATCGGCGTGCTGGGCGACTACCCACTGCTGCTCAGCGCAACTCTCAGGGATAGCACGGCCTCGGCGGCGGGCACCCGCTTAATTAGCTTTGTGGCCAGCAATCTGGATGGCACCGGTAACGACATCATCGTGCCGCAGCACTCGACCCTCGACTGCATTGACGATTTGGCGGGGCGGGTAATTGCGGTGCCCTTTGGCTCGGCGGCCCACGGCATGGTGATGCGATCGCTCCATCACCGCCAAATCCTAGACGATGTCACCCTAACCTCCATTGATAGTGCTGGCCCCCAGCGCTCGGGCCGCAGCACCGCCCCGGTGGATGGCTACGCCTATTTCGCCCCCTTCCACGAAATTGCCAAGCACAAGGGCCAGTTTCGCCGTCTGCTGCACGAAAACCTAGACGGGTTGCCCACCTTCCACGGGGTAGTGATTCGCGCCGCCCTGGCCGAACAATATCCCGAAATTGCCGTGGCCTACCTACGGGCGCTGCTGGCAGCCCAGTATTGGTACACTACCCAACCTATGGCCACCACTCTGGTCAGCCGCTGGGTGAAGATGGATGCCGCGATTGTCAGCAAAACTTTGCGATCTAGCACTAACGACCGCGCCGATGTGGTCTACCTGCCCGAAACCCAGCTGCGCACCGACTGGCTTCAGGCCCACATCCAGCAGCTGGGGCAGATCGCTGGGCAAGAGCACTTGGGGCAAATCAACCTCGACCGCTGGATGCAGCCGGAGTTTTTGGAGCGGGCGATCGCATCTTTTTGATACCAATCGCCCATGCCGCCAAGGTAGCCCCCGAAGGATAAAAATCGTAGGGTGCATCAGCGCAGCGATGCACCCTCTTGGGGTTTGTTTCTTCACCCCCAACTGGGCAGGGCAAATGCCGTTTGCCTCTACAGGCACCCTTCCATGCTTTTCATGGTCTCTTCTCGGATGCACTCGAACACTTGGCGGTGCAGATTGACAAACTCCGCCGAGAGCGTATCGTCAAAATGGCGGGGGCGGCGCAGGCCAATCGGCAGCTCGGCTTTGATGTGCCCCGGCTGCACTCCCATAATGCAGATGCGATCGCCCAAAAAGATTGCCTCCTCAATGTCGTGGGTGACAAAAATTACCGTGGTTTTCAGGTCATCCCAAATATCCAGCAGTAGCTCCTGCATCATGTGCCGGGTTTGGGCATCCAGCGCCGCAAAAGGCTCATCCATCAGCAGCACTGAGGGCGAATTCACCAGTGCCCGTATAATGCTGGCCCGCTGCTGCATGCCCCCCGACATCTGGTGGGGGTAGCTGTTGCGGTGCTTGTAGAGCCCTACCCGGTTCAGGTAGTCGTGGACCAGCTCGGTGCGATCGCCCTTCGCCATGCCCCGAATTTTGAGCCCCAGCTCAATATTTTGAAACGCCGTCTTCCAGGGCAGCAGCGAATATTGCTGAAACACAAAGCCGCGATCAGCCCCCGGTCGGGTAACAGGATCCTGATCCACCATCACATAGCCCGCCGTCGGTTTAATAAACCCGGCAATCACATTTAGCAGCGTCGATTTACCACAGCCCGACGGCCCCAATAAACAGACAAACTCCCCCGGCTTAATGCCCAGCTGAATTTGATTCAGCACGTGAATATCTTGGCCCCGGCTGCGAAAGGTGACCGATAGTCCCTCCACCTGCACCGCGCCCTTCACCGTCTGCCGTTGATCTACCTGCGTCATCATCACGTCTTAGTTGTCCTCTTGAGTAGCATCAAAAAAGTCTTTGTCAATCGCGATTTATACAGCCGAGAAAGATGGTGAGCATTGCCCACCCTACAAGCTGCCAAACCTGAAACCCTGAACCCGAAACCCCCTTTAAACGCTGCCCTGCTTCTTCACTACCCGCCAGGGCATCAGCGCCCCCATGCCTTGACTCACTGCCCAAGAGCTAAACGCCCCCATCAGCCCCATCAACAGCATCCCCATCACAATCGGCGGATAGTTCGAGGTGACATAAGACTCCCAGGTGATGTAGCCAATGCCGTAGCGGCCCGCCAAAATTTCCGCCGTCACCAGACAAAACCAGGCGTTGCCCATGCCGATGGTCAGTCCGCTAGCAATGCTGGGCAGCGACCCCGGCACCACAATATCTTTGAACGTATGCCAGGGTTTAGCCCCTAAACACTGCCCCACTCGCATCAGCACCGTATCGCTGAGGGTGCTCTCAACCCCGTTAATCGTGCTAATTAAAATCGGAAAAAATGCCCCCACAAAGGTGAGAAATACCATGCCGCTTTCGGCATCGGGAAACATCAAAATCGCCAGCGGAATCCACGCCACGGCTGGAATCGGGCGCAGCAGCTCTAGGGGTGGCAGCAGCAGATCTTCGATCGCCGCAAACCAGCCAATCAGCACCCCCAGCAGCACTGCCGAACCGGCCGCCAGGCTAAAGCCAATCAGCACCCGCATGATGCTAGAGCGAAAATGTACCCAGGGTCCGGAGGCAAAAAACGTCAGCGTTGCCTTCAACACCTCCACCGGAGACGGCACAAACTGAAAATTGATAAAAAAGTCGAAACTGATCGCGCATAGCAGCTGCCAGACCCCAAAAAACAGCACCAGAGACAGCAGCCGCCGCGCCGAACGGTTGGCTAAAAATATGACACTAAACGCATCACCAAGCTGACTTAACCAACGTGGATTACCTATCCGTGAAACCGAAACCGCCATGGGTTACCTCTCAATCACATCAATACGTATTAGCTGGAAGCCACAGTAGGGCAAGCAGATTGTGCAATTCTGCTCCTCATGACCCACGCAAAGCCCCCCTAGGTGCAGCGGCATTGCCATGGGGCGTCAAAGCATAGATAGGGCCGTTGCCCTACCGTGGCGAGGGTGAACCAAAGCCGCTACTGCTGAGCGCCGACTAGCACCGGCTGGCGATCGGCATAGAGGTCTTGCAGCCCCCTGAAGGCCGTCATCTGGCCGCCAGTGGACGAGGCATAGGTTTGAGCATCGGCCTCCACTAAGAAGGCCGCCACCTCGTCCCCGTTGCTGACAAAGTAGGCGTTCTCAGCAAACAGCTTCCAGCCATTGTTGTAGTCGTGGACGAACATCACATCTGCCGCCTGCCCCTCAGTCTGGAGCGCAGACAGTGCTTTAACCATATTGGCGATCGAGGCAAAGTTGGTCACGGTCTCCTCCCCCTGCACCCAAAACTGAGCCGCCAGTTTCGGGTCTTCAATCGCTTCGCCAGTGAGAGCATCTTCGCCGGTGATTTGATAGGCCTCAGCCGTAGCAATCACCTCGTCATAGTCCAGCCCCAGCTCTTCCATAGCGGTGAGCAGATAGCTTTCATCAATCCAGTTCACGACTTCATCCGGGTTGACAGGTTTCTCAATTTTGCCCAGGCTGGTGAGGGTCGCAATGCTGTTTTTAAGAGCGCTCACCTGTACATCTCCAATAGTCGGATCAAGGGGCTGCAACCCAGAGGGGCCTAAGAACATATAGACCACTTCTTTTTCAACGCCTGACCACTCTTCGATCTGGGCAGAAATACCCTCTGGATCTTCCTGAAACATCTGGTTAGCTTCCAGCACCGCCTTCAACTAGGCCACGACAATTTCTGGATACTCCTCAGCGAAATCAGAGCGTACCGTAATGCCGTGGAGGGTCGGCACTCCAGTTTGAGCACCGTCAAAAATCTTTCTGGCAAAGCCACGAAAGGGGAACAGCTCACCAAAGGGAACAAAGTCAGCGTGGGCATCGATTTGACCGGTGCGTAGACTCGAACCACCCACCTCAGGGGCCTGGCTAATCAGATTCACATCGGTTTCTGGGTCAAGCCCAGCATCTGTTAGGGCCTTGAGCACCATACCGTGAGCCGCCGAGCCAAAGGGAACTGAAATCGTACCGCCCTTTAAGTCTGCTAGGGTCTTAGCATCGCTATCTTTAGGCACTACGACCGCATTACCTGCTCCATTGGGGCTGTAGGCTAGGGTGCCAATAAAAATAGTGTCGGCATCTTCAGCTTCCTGCTGAAACTTAATTAAATTGATCACTGTTGGGAAATCACCCATCAGGCCAATATCAATCTGATCGGCCAACATTTTGTTGGTGATCGGTGGGCCAGAGGTATAGCTAGACCACTGAATATCGTACTTCACGCCTTCATACTTACCATCGGTGGGAAGGTGTTTCTCTAACAGCTCTAGCTCGCGCACTGTGGCCCCACCTACGGCAGTGTTTATCACCTGATCTTGGGTGCCGATGGCAATTCGAATGACCTTGCCAGAATTGCTGCCCGAACTAGATGATTCACCGCTGGAACTAACCTCGCCTGACGAGCAGGCTCCCATAAAAATCATCGTAGTTGCTAATAGACCTGAAGCAAATTTAGTCCGAGACCAACCCAGCAAGTAGCGCATAGATTTACCTACATCAACTCATCTGAAGCCATTTATTCCACCAAGCTTAGTTAGGGTTTGTAAACCGAGATACATCTTGATTTATCTAAGCCTTTTACTCATAAAATTATTTTCTAGGTCTATACAAATTACTTATTAAGAAGTAGACTTTCCTTGAGTTTCTAGCTCACTTTAATGAAATCAAGGACACCTGGATGGCTAGTTATACCAAGTCCGACTTGTATACCTCCGAAATGGTGTAGGGTTGTCGGATGTTTAGCCCCCTCCATCTCGAACCTCATTTTTCAGCTGACGAGCTCAAAGCACGATATCGAGCTAGCCAAGATCCTGTCGAGTCTCGACGCTGGCATCTGCTATGGCTGGTTCACACACAAACGACGCTGACCGATGCCGCTAAAGCTGTAGTCTCTCACGACGACTACAACCGAGTCGTCGTGAGAGACTACAACCGTGATGGCTCTGATGGCTTGCGCAATCGCCGCAAAGACCAGCGCCCCCAACAGTCTCGTAGCCTCCACTGTGAGGCCCAGCACAACGTAGACGGCCCGTTTGCTGACTCGGCCTGAGACCTTGATATTGATGTAAAGGGCATCCAGATAGACGATGGGATACACCTCATCGAGCGGCCGACACTGCCAGGCTTTGACGTCCTCGCTAACGGTATCGGTGAACTCACTGATGAGCGAGGCCGAGACCTTAGCCCCATAGAGCTCTTCCAGTTGAGCGCTGATGTCTTGGGTGCTAGTGCCTCGGGCATACATCGCCAGAATTTTCTCATCGAGTCGATGGGTGACAAGTTAAGCTGAGCGCTCATTTGTCAAGAGGAGTTGGAGCGGATGCCCAAGTAGGGACTGAGGTCGAGTGTTTTGGGAGGTTTACGGATGACTTTAATGACGTCGAGGTCACGGTTTGCTGGGGCGGTTAAGTAGGCCACGGGGTCAGAGGCTAAGCCTCGATTGTAGGCCTGGTTAAAGTGATAAAGCCCGCGCCAAACCATCTCCATAGAGATGCGCTCAACGGGTAACTGTACGGCTTCAGCAACAGCATCGGATAAATCGACCAGCACGGCATACATCAACCAGGTAGCCCAGATTTGCAGCTTGATGCCATTGAGAGAACCTTTCCACAGATAGGCTAACCCCAGCAATCGCTTGACCAAGTGGAAGGCCTCTTCAATGCGCCAGCGACGGGCGCACAGGTCAATGACAACATAGGGGGGAGCACCTCAGAGTCGAGCACCGAGGTAAGGTATCGATACCACCCTTGGCTGTAACGAACCTCAATCAGCCGCAGCGTTAGAACTGTCTGGTCTGGGGTCTTGAGGGTGAGTTGAATCAGTTGGTCTTTCAATCCTAGGGGTGAGACTGAGGGCTTGGGTGACATGGCAGGCCAGATTCGGCTTGGCGGCACAAAGGAACTGGGTCTGTTGGGCGATTAAGCACGACCACCACTCAAAATCATATTGACCGACTGGCCAGAGATGACAGTCAAAGCGCTGCGGTTCTTCACCGTGTCGCCCTTCTTTACGTAGAAGTTGATCGAGGCGCTGCTGACCAACGCCCCAGCCTATACTTTTGAATGGTATGAGGCGGGAGTAAAGCGAGTCTTTCAGAGCTACCCCACCAATGCGCTTGGTGAGCGTTCGCGGGTGCGCTGCAAGTCAGGGGATTGACTACTCATCGATCCAGAGAAGCTATGACAGATTGGGTGTTCACTAGTGAGTTCGACCTGGAAGAGTTTATCTGGGCGAGTTTAGAGCCATTATTCAACCTCAAGCCCCTGGCCCGTCAGTACATCATCAAGGGCCAGATCTGCGACATCCTGGCCACCACCCCAGAACAGCAGCTCGTTGTTCTCGAACTAAAGAACGCCGAGGATCGCTACGTGGTGCAGCAGCTCACCCGGTACTACGCCAGCTTGCGCCAGGCCCAGCCCTTTGCTGACCAAGTAGACTACAGCTTGCCCATCCGTCTGGTGGCGATCGCCCCCACATTCCACGCCCACAATCACATTGATCGAGAGCATAGCCGCCTCGACTTCGAGTTTTGCCAGTTCACCGTTGCAGGCGTTGGCGATCGCTACAGCTTTCAGCTTGCCAGCGCTGACTCAGCAGCAGAAGCAGCAGTTGAGGTAGATGCCAGATTTCATTCTTTCCTTCAGCCCATGGATGGGGAGCCAGCGCCCACGCCTGCGCGGGTCATTGGGCGGCCACCCAAGTCTCTTCGGGCGCAGCTGGAGCAGATGACTCCAGAACGAGCCGAACTGGCTTCAGCATTGAGGCTCCAAATCCTTGAGTTTGACGACCGCATGAGGGAAGTTGGCCGATCGAGTCGAACCCAGTATGGTCTGGCCAAGGGAGAGAAGGAGGTCTACAAAACCAAGCTGTGCGCCGAGTTCTTTCCCCCTGGAGGCTTCAACCTACCCGCACTGTACCTAATGCTGCCTTACCCCAAAAAAGAGTTTGGGGCACCAGGCCATTGTTACAAAAGAGAGAGGGTGAAAGGGTTGGCCTGGGCTAATATCTCACTGTGGTCTGAAGAAAAGACTGTCACTTTCTATCTGGGGAAAAGTCGTGCTGGGCTGACCCAGTACCATTTCACCTATGGGGTCTACGCCAAGCTCTGTGAGCCACTACTGGGCTATAGACCACAGTTTGAATCGTTTGAAGACATCGTTGCATTGGCTCTAGCGGAATGGAAGCAGGTAGTGGAAGAGTGAGTCGTCACCCTTGCCTACTGCGCCGGAAAGCTGAACATTTGCACGGCATAGATTTCAGTCCCCGTAAGCGATGGCACAATGCCGTAACCAAAGGTGTGGCCATCCAAATCCCCCACAACAAAACCTCCAAGACCAGCGACAGTTTTGGAGGTTGAAAATTCAGGGTGCAGATCGGCTACGGGTAGCGATCCGCTCTCGTCCGCTGTGGGGTTGGTGTGCCCGATATCAACGTTAGCGATCGCCGCCCATCGCCCTAGCGAGCCACCACCAGCTCATCCCACCGAGTCGTGAACCTGGGCGATCGCATCTCCGTCCGCACCCTCCAC
>JBBSLR010000010.1:0-17136 GCA_038255045.1 Phormidesmidales cyanobacterium | reverse complement strand
CCTGACCTGGATGTGACGGTGCGGGGGGCAATCAGCATTGCCCGGCGGCTGCAAGACCCCCTGGCGGAGCTGGTCAAGATCGACCCCAAATCCATCGGCGTGGGCCAGTACCAGCACGATGTCGATCAAAAGCGGCTCAAGCAAAAGCTGGATGAAACCATCGAGAGCTGCGTCAACTACGTGGGTGTAGACCTGAACATGGCCTCCCGCGAGCTGCTCACCTACGTGTCAGGGCTGACCCCAGCGGTGGCCAACAACATCGTCGAGTTCCGCGACGCCAACGGGGCCTTTCAGTCGCGCAAACAGCTGCTGAAGGTGAAAAAGCTGGGGCCGAAAGCCTTTGAGCAGGCGGCGGGGTTTCTGCGCATTCGCAATGGCACCAACCCGCTCGACAACACGGCGGTACACCCGGAGAGCTACGGGATTGTCGATGCGATCGCCGCCGACCTCTCCCTGCCCCTAGCCGACATTCCCAAGGCCGCCGACCGCCTCCAGCGTCTCGACATCAAAAAATACACCACCGCCGCCGCTGGCGCGCTCACCCTGCGCGACATTCTCACCGAGCTAGAGAAGCCCGGTCGCGACCCCCGCGAGCAGTTTACCTACGCCCGCTTTCAAGACGGGGTGAATGAGATCACCGACCTGAAGCCGGGCATGACCCTGGAGGGCAGCGTCACCAACGTCACCAACTTTGGCGCGTTTGTCGATGTGGGGGTACACCAGGACGGGCTGGTGCATATCTCGCAGCTGGCCGATCGCTTCGTCAGCGACCCCAACGAGATTGTGAAAGTAGGCCAGGTGGTGACGGTGCGGGTAATGGAGGTCGATACCAAGCTCAAGCGCATTGGCCTGTCGATGCGCCAGGTGTAAGGCTAAATCCGAATCGTGTAACCCCGATTTCAAACAGGAGGCTTGCGTAGGGGCAAACGGTGTTTGCCCAGCCCAACCGGGGGGTAGCTTCTTCCCGAGGGCGCAGGCCCTGCGCCCCTACATGGGGGTATCGTCTCCCGATATCTCTTAATGGTGGACTTCAGCCTGTCCGCAGGGTTCTCAGCCGATTGATCGCGGCGGCCAGCTCTAGGCCGCGAAAGCTGACCAAATCGCCCATGGGCCAGTCGGTGAGGCAGTCTAGCCCGTACTGAGCCACATCGGCCATCACCGCCGCGATCGCCTCCGGCAGCGGGGTGGTGGCGGTCATCTGGTAGCGCTGGGCGTAGACGATCGCCGCTGCGATCGCCCGCACCTGGCCCGGCTCCACCAGCTGCTCTACCGCCGACAGGTCAATGGCTTCGGTGCCGATCTGGAGCTGATCGACATCCCGCGCCCTGAGCTTCACGCTGTGCTTGCCTTTGCTGGGGTCAATGCTGCTGGGCTGAATGATGCGGGGGGTGATGCGGCCGAAGCTAGGGCCACCCTCAGGGTCGCGCTCTGTCTTGTACTCCGCCGCGATCGCCTGCGCCTGGGCCGTCACATCCTGGGGACAAAACTCAGCCATGGCGATCACGGTGTCGGCCACGTCGAAGTAGTCGCCGCTGCCCCCCATCACCAGCACCGTGGAGATGCCGTAGTCGGTGTAGAGCTGCCGCACCTTGTCGATGAAGGGGGTAATCGGCTCGCGGTCTTTGGCGATTAGCGCCTGCATGCGGCGATCGCGAATCATGAAATTCGTCGCCGAGGTGTCTTCATCCACCAGCAGCGCCGTGGCCCCCGCTTCAATCGCTTCAATAATGTTGGCGGCTTGAGACGTGCTGCCGCTGGCGTTGGGGGTCGAGAATTTGTGGGTCGATTTGCCCTGGGGCAGGCTGCCAATAAAGGGCGAAATATCCACCCCGGCAATGCTGCGGCCATCTTCAGCCCGCACCTTGACCGCCGCTGGCTCCGTCACCACCTGGTGCCGCCCGTCGCCAGGAACGTGGTTGTAGACCCCCGCCTCGATCGCCCGCAGCAGGGTTGATTTGCCGTGGTAGCCGCCCCCCACAATCAGGGTAATGCCGTGGGGAATACCCATGCCTGTCACCTCGCCCGCGTGGGGGCAGTGCAGCGTCACCCGCAGCGAGTCGGGAGATTTAAAGGGAATTGCCTGCTCCGCCAGGGGCCGCTCATCCACGCCGCTGCGCCGGGGCAAAATCGCGCCGTCGGCAACGAAGGCGACCAGGTTGTGGGTTGGGAGCTGCGATCGCAGCACCGCCGCATCCTCCGCCGTATCCACCTGGCGTTGAATAGCCTCCCCATCCAGCGCTGCGTAAAACAGCGTATCTGCCACCAGCTCCGGCACCGCCCGACACAGCAGCTCCGCCCCCTGTCGGCCCGCAATCCGCCGCCCAAAGGCCGGTAGACCTACGGTGAACCGCAGTTCCACTGCATCTTCTATCACCCGCGCCGCACTGCGATTGAGCATCGCCTGACTGGGCCGCACAATGCCAATTAGCCCGCTCTTGCCCGAGCCTGAAGTGCGCTGCACCGCCTGGGTCGCCTGATGAAACTCGCGGGTGAGGTAGTCGGCCAATGCGATCGCCCGACCGGGCAGCTCCCACAGGCTCCTAGGGAACCCCGCCACCGACTGCGGCACCACCACCCGCACCCGACTCGGAGCCGCAAACGGGTCGCCCTGCACATGGTCAATGTGCAGCCCAAAATCCCCAAAATCGTACTCCCCCTTCAGCGCCTTATAGGCCCCATAGCCCTGGCCATCCAAGCGCTGAAGCTGGTCGTAGAGGTGGTCGCGAGTAGCCATAGTGCAGAGCAATGACGCCATTAACCCAAGTAATCTACCCCATCCCTCACCCACCGTACGGGCGCACAGCAGTGCGCCCCAACCCGATCTCTCACCTACCCACTCTCCCCCTCACCACCGCCACCGCCACATCCATCGCCGCCACCATGCTGCTGGCATCGGCAATCCCCTGCCCGGCAATGTCAAAGGCGGTGCCGTGATCCGGCGACGTGCGCACAAAGGGCAATCCTACCGTCGTATTCACCGCCCGATCAAAGGCCATTAGCTTTACCGGAATCAGCCCCTGGTCGTGGTACAGGGCCAGATAGGCGTCGTGGGCCGTCTCGACCGCGCCCCCACCTGTGCCAAACCAGGCCTGCCCAGGCCGCACCCACATCGTGTCGGGGGCAATGGGGCCGTCAAGCTGCACCTGGGGATGGCGCTGGCGCTGCTGCTCCAGCCAGGGCATCAGCCAGTCGACTTCTTCTCGGCCCAGCTGTCCGCCTTCGCCGCTGTGGGGGTTCAGCCCCGCCACCGCAATGCGCGGCTGGCCCAGGCCAAAGTCTTGCTTCAGGCTGTGGATGAGCAAATCGAGCTTTTGGGTGAGCAGCGCTGGCGTCAGCGTCTCAGGCACCTGGCGCAGGGGAATATGGGTGGTGGCCAGCAGGGCGCGCAGCCACCAGCCGGTGTGGGGCGACTGGGCCACAAAGGCCATGCCGAAGCGATCGCACCCCGCCCCCTCCGCCAGCAGTTCGGTCTGGCCAGGGTAGTGGTGCCCGGCGGCTTTCCAGGCTGACTTGGCGATCGGCCCGGTGACGATCGCATCATACTTACCCGCCACGGCTCCCTGAATGGCGGCTTGCAGATAGGCAAAACTGGCCGCCCCGGTGGCGGCGCTGGGCTGGCCAAATCCTACACTCTCTAAGGACAATGGCGGCGAAATCTCGACAAAATCTAGCGGCTCTAACGCTGGCAGTGGCCCCGAGTAGCTGGATTGCACCAGGGCGATCGCCGTTTGGTGCAACAGCGATCGGGTGCCAAAGAGGGTGAGATCGGCGATCGCCGCCCAATCTCGCCCACCCAGGGCCTTGAGCACCACCTCTGGGCCAATGCCCGCCGGGTCGCCCAGGGTAAGCGCCAGCCGAGGGCGCAGCAAAGACCGATCAAAAGCCAAGTCTGTCGGGTGAGCCTTAGGCGGGGGGGGATACCAAACTGGTCTAAAATGAGAGCGGCTAGAGGTTAATCACCCCTGGCGGGCTGGGCAACCAGCTTATTTAATATAGTGCTGTGGCAGGAGAGCGTATGGGCGGCGAAATTTTTAATACGGCAGTGATCATCTTTACCCTAACCCTGGTAGGCCTGGGCATCGGGTTTCTGATGCTGCGCTTGCAGGGCGGCGAAGAGTAGATTTTGGCTCACCGGTACATCTGGTGAAGCCATCTGATATTCTTAGAGGAAGTTAAACTTTTGTATCAATTTCCTCATGAAAGTATTGGTCGTTGGCGCTACTGGCACCCTTGGCAGGCAAATTGCCCGCCGTGCTCTAGATGAGGGGCACGAAGTGCGGTGCATGGCCAGAAGCGCCCAGCGAGCTGGCTTTTTGCGAGAGTGGGGGGTAGAGCTGGTGCGGGGCAACCTCTCCCGACCCGAATCTCTCCCCCCTGCCCTTGAGGGCATTGATGCTGTGATCGACGCCTCCACCGCCCGCCCGTCGGAGTCGGTGATGGAGGTTGACTGGCAGGGCAAGGTCAACTTGATCAAAGCCACCCGCGACGCAGGCGTCCAGCGATTCATCTTTATCTCTATTCTCAACGCCGAAAAATTTCCCCACGTGCCGCTAATGAGCGTCAAGCGCTGCACCGAGAAGTTTTTGGCCGAGTCGGGGCTCAACTACACCATTCTCCAGCCCTGCGGCTTTCTCCAGGGGCTAATTGGCCAGTACGCCATCCCCATTCTTGAAAAGCAGCCGATCTGGGTGATGGGCGAAGCCGCCCCGATCGCCTACATGGACACCCAAGACATCGCCTGCTTTGCCGTCAAGGCTCTGTCGGTGCCCGAGACTGAGAACCGCAGCTTCCCCTTAGCGGGCACCCGCGCCTGGGGAGCCTACGAGATCATGCGCCTGTGCGAGCGCAAATGCGGCGAAGAAGCCCGAGTCTCGCGCATTTCCCTCAGCCTGCTGCGGGCGATTCGCAAAGTGGCGGGCTTCTTTCAGTGGGGCTGGAACTTTGCCGATCGCCTCGCCTTTGTGGAGGTGGTCGCCGGTAGCCAGCCCCTAGATGCCCCCATGGAGGAGGTCTACCAGGTATTTGGCATTCCCAAAGAAGAGGTCACCACCCTCGAAGACTACATGCAGGAATACTTCAGCCGCATCATGAAGAAGCTGAAGGAGCTGGACTACGACAGCGAAAAAGCCAGCAAGAAAAAGCTGCCTTTCTAGTGCTTTGTCAAGCTTTAATTTGTAGGTTGGGTGGAGCGCCAGCGGAACCCAACAAAGGCCTGCTGCTGTTGGGGTTTCTCCTCGGGAGACGCTGCGCGAACGCTCCGCTGCACCCAACCTACGCGAACCCTAATTTTTAGGTTTGACGCTGCACTAGTCTTAGTCTTAAGGCAAAGAGCGTAGCGGGCTGGTAGCAATGGCCCATTTGCTGCTTGAGTAGATTAGGCTATGGGTGAGTCCTACAGGGGTTCCCAATGACCAGGGCCAGCATTTTAGAGCCTGGGAGGTCTTATACCTTCCGCAATTATTTTGAGATGGCCTATGAGCCAGATGACATTCTGGCAGAATTTGGTGTGTCGTTGCGGCGTTCTACACTGAGCTTGCCCAGGGCAGAGGTAGGAGATAGCCAAATTGCGGAGCTAAAGAGCAGCCTCCAGCGGCGATTGCCCTTTGTCAGTCTCACCAGCGAAGCGGCCCGTCGAGAAATATTGATCGCCCCCATCGTGCTGACGCTGCTTGACTATACCCAGGCCCAACTCAGGATTGAGTACTCGATTACTGTGTCTGAGCAGCTTAAGGGATCGCTAGATTACTATCTCCACACCGACCACAGCCTACTAATTATTGAGGCAAAAAACGCCGATTTGGCGCGCGGGTTTACTCAGCTCGCCGTAGAGCTGATCGCCCTCGACCAGTGGACGACATCCGAGGAACCTATGCTCTATGGGGCTGTCTCAACCGGGGATGTCTGGCAATTTGGACGACTGCACCGAGGGCAGCGACAGATCGACCAAGACCTAAATCTGTATCGGGTGCCAGCGGATATGGATGAGCTATTCCAGATTCTCGTGGGGCTGCTGGGCGGGCAGGGCAGCTTCTAGGTAGCCCGCTTCGCGCATTAGACGGGGCCAGATCAGCACAAAAAAGCCCATCCACACACCCATCGGTAGTGCCACCAGGCCTGTGAGCCACAGCCGATGGAGCAGCAGCCAGCTACCGCCGATGATCGCCAGCCCTGTCAGCACAATTGACCAAGGCTGACACCACCAGGGCTTTAACTGCCAGACACTAGTGACGGGCGTTTGCTCAGTCATAGTCTCACCACTATTTGGACTTTGGATTTGTGAGCAGGCAGTGATGATATTCCAGACCTGCCTAGCAGCAGCTTACAGCCTGTGCAGGTCGCCCAGTCCAAAATTCAGAATCGCAAATCTAGAATGATGCTACTTGGCTTGGCAGCGATCGCAGACCCCGCGCACCGTTACCTCATAGCCCTCGATCTGCCAGCGAGAGCTGAGGGTTTGCAGGTTGAGGCTAGACAGCGTCTCCCAGGGAATATCGGCGATCGCCCCGCAGCCCTGACAGCGAAAGTGGTGGTGAGGCCCAACATTGGCGTCGTAGCGACAGACCCCCTCTTCGAGCAGCACCTCGCGGACGAGGTTTGCCCCCCGCAGGGCTTGCAGCGAGCTATAGACCGTCGCCTGGGAAGAGGTCGGCGCGTTTTGGTTGAGATCGCTGAGAATATCGTCGGCGGTGGGGTGGTCGTAGCGGCCCAACAGGTTGGCATAGACAGCAAATCGCTGGGGAGTGACGCGCAACCCCCGAGACTTAAGCACAGTGACGATTTGATCGGCTTGGGACAACATTTTCCCTGGCTCCGGAACGTTAGCGCTACAGCAGCTTCGCCCAGTGCAGGCGAACGGCTGACATATCAAGATAACCTACCTCTAACAGATTAGCATTCTTATCTAAGAATTAGTCTGGCTTTGCAATAATTCTAGTTTTTAGGTTAATATGCCTATTGAAGATTTCTTAACTCGGAATTATTCTGATTTAAGAAACAACGACTGGAAACGCAGTTAAGTTGTTCTAGAACTACAACGAGGTAATTTATGGTTGCTATGGTTGCTACTGGGCTTGTACCCGAAGTCACTTTTAAGACCCGCGTGCGGGATGAGTCTGTGGGTGGGTCTAACCCCTTCCGCTGGCAAGACATCACCACCAGCGACATCTTCGCTGGCAAGAAGGTTGTAGTGTTCTCCCTGCCCGGTGCCTTTACCCCCACCTGCTCCTCTAACCACCTGCCCCGCTACGAAGAACTGTACGAAGAGTTTAAGGCCCACGGCGTTGATACTATTCTCTGCGTCTCGGTAAACGATGCCTTTGTAATGTTCCAGTGGGGCCAAAAGGTCGGCGCTAAAAACGTCTTCCTGCTGCCCGACGGCAATGGCGAATTTACCCGCAAGATGGGTATGCTGGTCGATAAGTCTAACCTCGGCTTTGGCATGCGTTCCTGGCGCTACTCTATGATCGCCACCGACGGTGCCATCGAGAAGGTTTTTGTTGAGCCTGACTTTGGCGACAACTGCCCCATCGACCCCTTCGAGGTCTCTGATGCCGACACCATGCTGGCCTACCTGAAGGGTACCGAGTCTGCCGGTGTCTCCGAGCCTCGTCTGGCCTTCGTGGGCTAATTGCCCCTTTGACTCACCTCTGGGTGAGCGCTAGGCAAAGGGGGTGCCTGCAATCCCCTTTGCCTTTTTAGATCAGGGATGACGCCATACGTGGGCATTACCCACCGGGTTTCACTGGCTGACCCATAAAGTCTCTGACCAGTCTCATCTTGATCGTCAAGCACCTTCTAGCCTAGAAGCATGGCCTTAGCTAGCCCTGCCGCCTAGACTCCATCGCAGTTCCACCCTTCCATCGCCGCCATGAAACTCTCCCGCAAAAATCTTCACGAACGCACCGGCCAGGTTTACGACGCCATCGTTGTCGGCGGCGGCATGGGGGGGCTGTCGGCAGCTATCTATCTGGCCCGCTACGGCCTCAAGTGCCTGGTGGTCGAAAAGGGCAGAGGGCGATCGCTGTGGATGCAGGAGGTGCGTAACGTTGTGGGCTTTGACCCCGACACCCCTGGCCGCGACATTCTTACCCACGGTGCCAAGCAGGCTGTAGATTGGGGGGCCGACTACCTGCGCGGCTACGTCGAAGACGTGGTAGACGAAGGCGAGCAGCTAGCGGTGCAGGTCAAAGTGGGTAAAGACAGCAGCATTTACCCCGTCTTTCGCACCAAGTATTTAATTGCGGCCTCGGGCGTCATCGACGTGCTGCCCAAACTCGACGACATGCAGAATGTCTACGACTACGCGGGCTATACCCTGCACGTCTGCATGATCTGCGATGGCTTCGACATGTGGGATCAAAAAGCGGTGCTAATTGCGGGCAAAGAGTCGCAGATCAACGCCGCCTTTGTGCTCGACTGGTTTACCCCCTACATTTCGGTGCTCACCCACGGGCTCTGCACCGTCGGCGACGAAATGCGAGCCAAGCTAGCCGACTACGGCTACCCCCTCTACGAAGCGCCGATCGCCAAATTTTTGGGCGAAAACCACAAAATGAGCGGCATTGAGCTGACCGATGGCACCGTGGTCGAAGCCACCACCGGCCTGATCAACATGGGGTCGATTTACCACAACCATTACCTCAAAGGCATCGCTGGCCTAGAGTGGGATGGCGAAAACCTGATCACTAACGAGATGTGCAAAACCGCCCACGATCGGATCTTTGCCATTGGCGACCTCAAGCAGGGCGTCAACCAGGTATCGGTGGCGATCGCCGACGGCACCCTGGCCGCCACCCAAATCTGGCGCACCATTCGCCGCGCCAGCCCCCCCCGCAGGTGGGAAGAAAATTTGGTCAAGGAAGTGATCGCCTCCTGATTGGCGTCACTAGCTCTAGCCGTTAACGGCCCGTCTCCTGCCAAGATGGGCTATTTTTATGGTCTTATAACCCCTGCCCAAGCTCAGATATGGCATGCCATGTTACAGCACCCGACTAGATCAGTGGGATAAGCTCCTTAGCCGCAGATAGAAATTGGGAACGAGCGCATGAAAGCAGTAAACGGCTACTTGAGAGCCCTGGCGACGCCACACTTAGCCAGCCGTGGTGTACGAGTGGCTTTTGTGATCGGCACGCTGCTGTTTGCCATCAACCACGGGGCGGCGGTGCGATCGGGCACCATGACCCAGGCGCGGTGGCTTTCAGCCGGGCTGACCTATCTGGTGCCCTATGCCGTCAGCATTCACGGGCAGTACATGGGGCGGTGCAGCGGCAGTCAAGGGATGGGAAAGTAGGTAGGCAGCGTTCTTGTTTTTGGCGACGGCGATCGCCTGATGGGCAGGCTCGGTTTTTCGAGGGAAACCCGACTGAAGCGAGCTCACCTTGGTGCTCTCTGGAGCATGTATGTTTTGCCTGAGTTTCGTGGTCAAGGGGTTGGAGCAAGACTGCTCGATGGAGCCATAGCCCACGCCCGACAGCTTAGCGGCTTGCGGCAGCTCACCCTCAGCATCACGGCGGGCAATGTCGCAGCTGGCTCCCTCGATCGGTCACGCGGGTTTGAGGCTTTCGGTTTGGCGCGAGATGCTTCGTACATCGACGGCAACTATTTTGATGAGGAATATCTTGCCTTGCACCTTGGCTAGTCAGAGATGCTTAACCGTGGTCAGCGACCTTGTTAAAGGCCTGTTCACCCATGATGTAGGTGGCAGTGACGGCGCGATCGCCCCCCAAGATCACCAGCGAAAACAGCAGGTCTTCGAGCGCTTCCAGGGACTCAGGAATCCCGCCCTCGTTGCGCAGCGCCAGCAGCGGGGTAGCCTGCGGATTGAGCACCACAAAGTCAGCCTCTTTGCCGGGGTCAAAGCTGCCCAGCTTATCGTCTAGGCAAAGCGCCCTAGCCCCGCCCAGGGTGGCGAGAAACAGCGCCTTAAAGGCCGAGAGCTTTTGGCCCCGCAGCTGGGCCACCTTGTAGGCTTCGTTGGTGGTTTGCAGCAGCGAAAAGCTAGTGCCTGCGCCCACATCGGTGCCCAGGCCCACTTTGACCGGGTGCTCAGGGTTTTTGGCCTGCTCAAGGCGAAACAGGCCGCTGCCGAGGAATAAATTTGAGGTGGGGCAAAAAGAGATGGCGGCCTTGGCCTCGGAGAGTCGCTGAAATTCGGCATCGGTGAGCTGCACGCCGTGGGCAAAGAGCGATCGCTCCCGCACCAGCCCCGTTTGGTCATACACGTCGAGATACCCGGCGTACTGGGGAAACAGCTCCTGAATCCAGGCAACCTCACTGACATTTTCTGACAGGTGGGTGTGCAGGTAGACGTCGGGAAACTCATCTAAAAGCTGCGCCGCCAGCCTCAGCTGGGCTTCGGTGGAGGTGCCCGCAAACCGAGGGGTGACCGCGTAGAGCAGCCGTCCCCGCCCGTGCCACTTCTCAATTAGCGCTTTGGAGTCATCGTAGGACGACTGGGCCGTGTCGCTGAGGTAGTCGGGAGCGTTGCGATCCATCATCACCTTGCCGCTGATCATGCGCAGATTGCGGGCCTCAGCGGCCTCAAAGAAGGCCTCGACCGACGCCGGAAACACCGCCGCAAACACCAGGGCAGTGGTGGTGCCGTGTTTGAGCAGCTCATCAAGAAACAGCTCGGCCACCGATCTCGCGTAGGCGGGATCGGCAAACTTGCGCTCGGTGGGGAAGGTATAGCGGTGGAGCCACTCCAGCAGCTGCTCACCGTAGGCCGCCATCATGCCCGTCTGGGGGTAGTGAATGTGGGTGTCGATCAAACCAGGGATGATCAGCTGACCACTGTGGTCGATCAGGGGGCGATCGCCCACCCTAGACCCCAGGTCAGCATAGGTGCCCAAGGCCTCAATCTGGCCATCGCGCAGCAGCAGCAGCCCATCGGCGATATAGCGCACCGCCTCGGCCTCTGGTTCATAGAACGGGTCGCCCACGCAGTCTAGTAGCGCTCCACGAACAGCAACGGTACCCAGCGGACGCTCCATGGCCATACTCTCTAGCGATGCTTGACGGTGATGCACCCGTGATGCACCAGCGATGCCCCATCTTACTCTCAGCCGAGAAAATTGGCTTAGGGGTCAATTAGCTGCTTAAAGCTGGGATGATGCCGCAGCCCGTCAAAATGGGCGTCGATTTGCACCATCACTCGGTACATGTAGGGGCTGAGCACAAAGGTGCGGTAGAGGTTTCGCAGGGTTTGCTCCAGCTCCCCTGCCATGGCATAGGCGCGGGCTTTGCCGTACCAGGCATTGGGGTTGTCGGTCTGGTGGCTGAGGGAGGTGTCAAAGCTCGCTACGGCCTCGGCATAGCGCCCCATTTGAATCAGCACCGTGCCCTGCTGGTTCCAAATGTAGTGGGCATGGGGCCGGTGGTCGAGGGCCAGTTGCAGCACCTGGAGGGCTTCCTCATAGCGGTGCAAGCCCCCCAGGGCCACCCCCTGGTTGTAGCGGGCGCGATGGTCTTGGGGATTGATCTTGAGGCTCTGTTCAAAGCTGGCGACGGCATCTGGGTAGCGGCGCAGCTGGTTTTGAGCCGTGCCCAGGTTATACCAGGCTTTGTTGTCGTCGGGGATGAGCTTGACCGCCCGCTCTAAATGGGTGACGGCTTCTTCAAAATGGCTGAGTTTGGCTAGGGCGTGGCCTTTGCCGTGCCAGGCCAGGCCGTAGTCGGGGCAGCGGGCGATCGCCTGATTAAAACTTTCGACGGCCGCCTCAAACTGCTTCAGGGCCGCCAAACAAAACCCTTGCAGGGTCCACACTTCGCAAGCCTGATCGTTGAGGACGAGAGCCGCCTGAAACCGGGCCAGAGCCTCGCCGTAGCGGCCGATGGCGTAGAGCGCATCTCCCTGGCCCCGAAGCAGCTCAGCACGCGTAAGCGTAAGTTTAGACTTAGACAGGGTAGCATCAGATCCAGCAGACATTCGATCAGGGCACCGCTAACGACGCCAGGTGGTGGGTCTAAGCCCAGATTGCCCAGTTTCAGAGGGCGATCGCACCTGCCTGGGGCAGGCATCTGCCGCAGACAGGCTCTAGCCGATGCCCAGCATTAAGTAGTCTAGACTACCGATGGCGAATATACTCGTACAGCTCCACATACTCTTGCGCTGGATTTTTCCACGAGAAGTCGTACTCCATGCCCTGCTGGGCAAGGCGACGGAAGATCTCAGGGGCATGGTGCCAAACATCAAAGGCGCGGTTCATGGCTGACTCTAGGGCCACGGTGTCATTTTGGAAAAACACAAAGCCATTGCGCTGCTCCTGCCCGTGGAGACTGTCGTAATCCCAGTCAAACACCGTGTTGACTAGGCCGCCCACGCCTCGCACCACAGGCACCGTGCCGTACCTGAGGCCAATCATCTGAGTCAGACCGCAGGGTTCAAAGGTGCTGGGCACCACAATCATGTCGGCCCCGGCGTAGATCAGGTGGGCCAGCTCCTCGTTAAAGCTCAGCTCCAGATGCACATCGGGGTTGTCGTTGAGGAAGAGTTTTTCGTGCCAAAACCAGTCGTTGATGACCTTTTCGGTGGCGGAACCCAGCAGCACAAACTGCGCCCCCCGCTCTAGGGCGTAGTACAGGGCGTGGTGTACCAGATGCACCCCTTTTTGGTCATCCAGGCGGCCAATAAAGGCCACTAGGGGTTGGTCGCTTTGGCGCAGCAGCAGGCGATCGCGCAGTTCCTTCTGGTTTAGCGCCTTGTCTTCAAAGCTAGTGAGGCTGTAGTGGTGGGGAATGTAGCGATCGCTCTCTGGGTTCCACACCTCGGGGTCAATGCCGTTGAGAATGCCCGAAAACTTATGCTGGTTGGTGTGCAGAGTGTGCCCCAGGCCAAACCCCTGGTCACTGTGCTGGGCTTCCCAGGCGTGGTAGGGCGACACCGTGTTGACGTGGTTGGCGTAGGTAATGCCTCCCTTCATAAAGTTGATGGTAGAGGGGTTAAAGTCATCGCGCAGACGGTAGGGCTGAAAATAGTGCTCAGGCCGGTTTAGCCCCGTCGCGGCCAAAATCTCGCCGCCGCCAAACCCCTGGTGCTTAAAGTTGTGGATGGTATACAGCGTGCGCTGAAACTCCATGCCGTTGTACTTGTAAATCTCAAACAGCATCACCGGAATCAGCCCCGTCTGCCAGTCGTGGCAGTGGATCACATCGGGCCGCTTGTTGCTGCGCAGCAAAAACTCCATCGCCGCCTTGCTAAAGAAGGCAAACCGCATCGGGTCGTCATCGCAGCCGTAGTAGCAGCCCCGGTTAAAGAACATTTCCCACGACTTGGGTTCGATAAAAAAGCACAGCCGCCCGTGCACCCAGCCGCAGAGCACATCGCAGCGAATATCGGTGCCATACCAGGGCACCACCAGGTCGCTATAGGCCTCATGCAGATCCCAAATATGGTCGTAGCGCATGCAGTCATACTTCGGCAGAATGATCTCGACGCAGTGGCCCTGGTTCTCTAGCTCGCGGCTCAAACCATAGACAACATCGCCTAAGCCCCCAGCTTTGATGGCAGGGGCACATTCCGAAGCGATCTGCACGATGTACATAAGTCTCTGCCCAAGCTCTTTTTGATGCCCCTATTCAATCAGGATGTTAGGGCAGAGGCAAGGGGCGACGGGGGGAGATGTGGGGATGAGGGGGGTGAGTGAGTGAGTAAGTTCTCTTACTCACTCACTCACCCCCCTCCTTCAGCTTCTCCAGCGCCTGCCAGCGAATTTCTAACTCCTCCCGCTCCTGCTTGAGGCTGCGCTCTAGCTCTTGAATTTCGTCACGGCGGGCGGCGGTTTCGAGGGCGCGGCGATCGACCTCTTGGCTTTTGAGAGTGAGCGACTGCCGCCACCGCTCGGCCCGCTCAATTTCTTGCTCAAGGGCTTCGGGGGTAACGCCGTAGGCCAGGTAGTGCTCAACTAGGCCCAGCACCCAGGGGGTCGCGTCCTGCACCGCCGCAATCTGGTTGAGATTATCTAGCTCTACCAGCACCAGGTTGCCCTCCTGAAAGGCCAGCAGTCGGGTCGTTTCCACCAGCCGCTCTGACGACAGCAGTGTCCAGGTCGATTCAGAGGTCTGCTCGGCCAGCAGCAAAAGCTCCGCGCCGCCCAGGAATGCTTTTTTTTGAACCTTCGCCAGGTACTGCATTAGCTGCTGAATCCATGCCTCTATGGCACGAGTATACCTGGTGAACCTCGGCTTTAAGAGCAATGGGGCCAACCCAGGCCCAAAGCATTACACCCCTGCCCGTGGGAATACGGATCAACGCTTCGTCTAGTCATATAACTTCAGTAAACATATAAGTCATACCGCCGAGGTGATCGATCTAGCCGTACACTAAAATCGGGTTACTACACAAAGCGTTACAGTTTCTAGGGGTGTGGCCCAGGTTGGTTTCCACTACCCCTGCAACCGCCACGATTCGACCAATCAGAGTGCGTCACCATGTCAAACCTTGAGCAATCGATCGAAAAAATGTTTGCGGCTCGCCGCCTGACTCGCAACGACCAGCAGCAGCTAATGGCAATGTTCTCCCAGCGTGACCTCAACCCTAACGATGCGGCCCTGATTGACCGCGTCTATGAGGGGCTGAGCCAGGGCCGGCTGCGGGTAGTAGATTAGTTTTAGTTTTTCGCCCATAAACCTCAGCCCAGCCCGGCTCAGACTTGGGTTGGGCGATCGCCCACCACTTCGCGCACCCGGTAGATAGGCCGCTGCTGCGATTCGTGGTATGTGCGCATCAGCAACTCGGCCAGCAGCCCAAAGCTAAACAGCTGAATGCCTGCCAGCAGCAGCACGACGGCGAGCACCAGCAGGGGGCGATCGCCGATATCTTGGTCTGCCAAAATTTTCACTAGGGTCAAGTAAATGCCCAGGGCCACCCCCGCCGCCATCGAAAACAGCCCGAGGCTGCCGAAGACGTGCATGGGGCGAGTGAGAAACTTTTTCATAAAGTAGACGGTGAGCATATCCATCACCACCCGCAGGGTGCGGCCCAGGCCATACTTGCTGGTGCCAAATCGGCGCGGGTGGTGGTTGACGGGCATTTCGGTAATGCGCGCCCCTTCGATAAAGGCCAGGGCGGGCAAAAAGCGGTGCAGCTCGCCGTAGAGGTTGAGGTCGTGGATGACTTCGGCCCGGTAGGCCTTGAGCGAGCAGCCGTAGTCGTGCAGCTCAACGCCGGTGACGTTGCCGATCAGCCAGTTGGCGATTTTGGAGGGTATCAGCCGGGTGAGGGTGTTGTCTTGGCGCTCTTGGCGCCAGCCGCTGACTAAGTCGTAGCCCTCGTTGAGCCGCTCTAGCAGGCGGGGGATGTCGGCGGGGTCGTTTTGCAGGTCGCCATCCATGGTGATGATGATTTGGCCCCGGGCCTGGTCAAACCCGGCGGCCATGGCGGCGGTTTGGCCATAGTTGCGGCGCAAAATCACGGCCCGCAGCTGGGGGTAGCGGTGGGAAAGTTCTCGCAGGCGATCGCTCGACCCATCCGTAGAGCCGTCGTCGACCCCAATGATTTCGTAGGGCTGGCCGAGGTGATTGAGCACTCCATCAATGGCTTCCACCAGCGCGGGCAGACTGTCGTACTCGTTATAGACCGGCACCACCACCGAAAGCTCCACCGCAGCAGGCCCAGGGGCAACAGGCCCAGGCGCGGCAGGCCATGAAAGGGGGCTGGTAGAAGAGGTCATAGCTGCTAGAGGTAGATAGCCGGAAATTTCAAAGACGCTGGCGATCTAGGATCCCCATCTGTAATTTAACGGATAATGTACTGGATTTAAGGCTGTCGCTCAGCCCTGGGCTGGGCGGTAGCTGGTCATCACCCGGCCAGGGCGGCGCAGCTGGCGGTGGTAGGCGGCGCTAACCGGGTGCGATAGATCGTCTAAGGAATCAATGCCGATGCCGTTGCGGCCCTGATCCGCGCCTGAGCTGTGAATATAGTGACCCTCCCCCAGGTAGAGGGCCACGTGCTTGGTGCGCTCTGGGGGACCAAAGAAAATCAGATCGCCCGGTGCTAGGTCGCCCCAGGCGATGGGCTGGGTAAAGGCTTCTTGCTGGTACGAGTCGCGGGGCAGGCGAATGCCCGCTGAGGCAAAGGCGGTTTGCATCAGACCAGAACAGTCGAAGTTGGGGCCAACGGTGCCGCCCCACAGGTAGGTGTTGGGGGTGGCCATGGCCCGGTGGGTAAAGGCAATCACCTCGGGCAGACGCCGCTCGACGGCCTGGCGGTCGAGGGCAATGCTGCGGTAGGGCTGGTCGGTGGCCCGGAGGGATGCCCTGTCGGCGTCGCTGATCCAGCCGGGGTAGTCGTCTTCACAGAGAATAATGGCCCAGGCCCCCCGGTCGGGGTGCTCGGCTAGGCGCAGGTGCCGCCCTGGCGCCGCCTGGGTGACTAGCCCATTGAGGGCGGCAGTTTTGTAGAGATTGAGGGGCTGGCTACAGAGATATTCTGGCGCGGCGGGGGTTGCTGAAGCCATGGTCAAATCTGTCGCTCTGTTCTGTCGTTCTGTTCTGTATCTTGATCGTCCTAAGTAGGAGGACGCAATTATTTGTAAAACCTTAGCCTCTTCCCAAAGCTCAAACCCCTTAGCCAGTATGGGTTAGCGCAGCGTAACCCAGGCTACGTTTAATCCAGCCTACCTACTTACCTGCGCTACCCGACTTTATCTCCAGTGTTGCGGACATCGATCACCCGCTTGAGGAGATTAAACCAAAAGGTTGACCCCATGGAGATGGCAAAGCCGCTGACCAGCCAGCCCAGCAAACGCCGGGGAATGAAGGGAATCGGCCAAGACTGCTCAGCGGCCTGCTGCTGCTGCACCACCACCTCGCCGTAGCCCAGGGGAAAGGGAATTTCGTCTAGGGCCTGGTTGACGGCCTGCTGCACCTGATCCATGTTTTGGCTGAAATCGCCAGACTCGGCCACCAGACGGTCAGCGGTTTGGGTGATGGAGTTGCGCAGAATGGGGTCTACGGCCAGGCGAGTGGCGATGTGAAAGGAGTCGGCGTTGATCGAGACCGCGGTGGCAATGCCGATCAGCAGGGCAACGGCCTTGGCGTTGCGCTTATAGACTCCGGTGGCCCGCTCCATGCTGCGATCAAACCCTTTCTCAATTTCGTAGCCAAACTGCTGCACGTCATCGCGCATGGTGTCGGTGG
>JBBSLR010000009.1:0-17335 GCA_038255045.1 Phormidesmidales cyanobacterium | reverse complement strand
AGCCTAAAGAAAAAGCCCACCGTGCCCAGCAGCGCTCCAACGGCGATCGACACATACCAATTGGCCCGCCGCACCCAAAAAAAGCCCAGCTGCACCCCCAGCAGCGCGTAGGGAATCAGAAACAGCAGGCTGCGGGGTGGCCCCATCAGCACCGAGAGCAGCAGCCCCGATACCAGCGCCGACATCCAGGCCGCCCGTGGCCCCCAGCGCAGATACACCAGCGCCATCGGCAGCGGAAACAGCATGCGTAAAATCGGCCCCGGCGGAAAGTAGGTATTCACCAGCCAGATCAGCGCCGCCGTGCTGGCCAAAATGGCCGTCTCGACCATCGCCAGGGGGCCAGATTTCAGCCGATGAGACATATCGGGGGCATCGGACTCGTCAGCGACGCGGTAGTCCAGGTAGGTTTCTAGCCCGTCGAAGTCGCTTTCGACGGCCTCAGCCGGGGGCACAAACTTAGCGCCCGTAGCGCCAGAGGCCGGGTCAGGGGGTTGACTCATGAATTGCTAAACCAGCAGACGTTCGAGGGCATTAATGTCAGGAATTCGCATCATGTCTTTATCCCGCACAATGAGCCCTTTCTTCTCTAGCTTACTCAGTACTCGGGTCACCGTCTCACGGGCTAGGCCGCTGAGGCTGCTCAGCTCGCGATGGGGCAGGTTTGGCAGCTCAATGCCGCCCGCCCCCCGCTGCCCCTGGCCATCGGCCAAAAAGAGAATGATATCGGCCACCCGCGAGGTGCTGTCAGACTCGCGCAGCCGCAGCCGCCGGTTGACCTGCCTGAGCCGCCGCGCCATCAGCTGCGACAGGCGAATGCCTGCCAGGGGCTGGGTATTGAGCAGCTTGACAAAGTCGCTGGCGGGCATGCTGCCGATCGCCGTGGGCACCAGGGTAATCACATCGGTGGAGCGGGGCACCTCTTCGAGGGGGGCCATCTCGCCAAACAGCTCGCCCTTGCCCAAAATATTTAGGGTGACTTCTTTGCCGTCGAGGTTGTAGGTACGAATCTTTACCCAGCCATCCAAAATAAAGTAGACCGAAGACCCCCAGTCGTTTTCGAGCAAAATCACCTGATTGGCCGGGTGACGCCGCGACACCACATGGCTGGTGGCTTCAGCTACAGCCTCCGTTGGCAAGTCCTGAAACAGCAGCGCCGAGCGAATGAGTTTGAGATCGGCGTCAGGATCCCGAGGGTTGTAGCGAGCATCCATTCATCACTCCAATCATTAATTTTTTTGTTTAAGTTGGTGATATTAAAACGACCCAGCCCATCCTATCCCAGGGCGGGGTTAGAATGCTGGACTGGCGGCTACGGATGTAGCAGGTAAAGTCCTTGCACTATATCACTGCCCCAACCGTAGACAGGCAGCTGCAAACAGGGCCTAACCAGAGGCCGCAACTGGGGCGCAACTGGCGGCTCAGCGGGCTGGCGCATCGCCCCTTAGCCCAGCTCTCGCCCCGCTGGCAGGCCGGGGCGAGCGACGCAGGCGAAACCGCCCCCAAGGCTGGGGGGCAGCGCCAGGATGACGCCTCGCTCTGATGTTTTTTAGAGCCGACTGACATACACTTTGGCAATCGCTGGGGAAAGGAAAGGGGTAGCCGTGCAGCAGGATGAACTGGAAGCTCTGGTAGCTGAAATTGACTCAACTCTGGGAGTAGCCTCGCCACGGCTGCCCTGGGTGATGTCGAATGACGCCAATCAGCGCCAGCTGCTGGCTCGGGCCAGACAGGCCCTGGCCGCAGCCAAGGCAGCCCAAGCGCTGCCCCTAGACCCCAGTGGCTTGCCCAACGACCCCACGGCCGCCGCCTCTAGTCAGGTGCTCAAGGCACTGCTGCAAGAGATGCAGTACCTGCGCAGCCAGACCATGCAAATTCTCGACCCCCTGCGCAACGAGGTGGCCACCCTGCGGCAGCAGCGCGAGCTATTGCTTCAAGAGGTGCAGCAGCTCCAGCAGCAGCGCGCCCAAATTGACCAGGGGGCCACCCTGCACCAGCTGCCGCCCAGTTGGGAGGCCGCTCTACAGCAGATGGCCCACCAGATCGAGGCCAACTTGAGCGCCCAGGTCAATCAGTCCGTCCAGCGGCTAGAGTCGTCAACCGCCAACGCCTACGGGCTAGCCCAAAGCTCCGCAGAATTCTCCCCTGAGTTCGCTGACGACGCTGCCCCTGGGTTCACCCCTGTCCAGCGGCTAGAGTTTCTCAAGCAGCTTCAGGCCCAGTCTGACCAGCTCATGCTGGGGCTTGACCAATCGCTGCGATCGGTGTTTGAGACCCTACAGCAGAGCATTTACAGCTATCAAAACTCCCTCAACCAGGGGCTCAATCAAATGCACACCCTGGGCCAGCAGGGCGAGCTGATGTTTAGCGCCCTAGTCAACCACCTAGGCCAGCAGATCAACCCAGAGACCTTGACCTATCTAGAGTCGGGCCAGCGGCGCGAGCTGCCCCAGCCCCAACCCGGAACATCGACCCCAGAAACCCAGACGGGTCAGAGCTTTGCCGCCGAAGGCAGCACTGGGCGATCGCCCGACCTAGAAGCCGATTGAGCTTTGGAGGCCCTAGACTTCGGCCTAGAGCTAGACGACGATGAAATTACCCTGCTGCAAATTGAGGACGACATCACTGACCTCCAGCTCGATGATCCGCTGGATAGCCCCTTCGAGGGGCCGGAGGTCACCCCCCTCGACCTACAGTTGCTCAATAATCTAGACGTCGCCGACCCCGACCCGTCGCCGGCTGTGTCGCTGCCCGAGACCGGCGAGGGTGCCTTAAATACGACAGCCAACACGACAGCCGCCGAAACCGAGGCCGGAGCAGACCCCGACTCAGATTTAGATGATCTGTACCAAAGTTTATTTGGCAATGGCGGGGTCTTGGTTGACTCTGCTGCGGCACCCCCTGAAGCCGAGACCGCCGAGACCGAGACTGCTGATTCGGTAGATTCTTTTTTAGAGGTTGATCGCGCTGTCGATGCCGTCCCCGCCGAGGCCCACCCCAATCACTCCGAGCAGCTCACCCTGACCGATGACCTGCCCCACCCTGACGATCTGGCCTTGCTCACCCAAGCCACCGACAGGGTCGAGGCCGACCCTGTCGATAGCGCCAGCGGTCTCGACGATATGTTTGGGGCCGGCACAGCCCACCAGCTCACTGGCCTGGGCAGCTCAGCCGTCGAGTTTGACATTCCAGATACCATTGAGTCGTTTGACGAGCTGCTGCCCGGTAGCCCCGGCAACGGCGGCAACCTAGAGCCTGGCGCTGAAGACGAAGAGGATATGTTTGGGGGGTTCATGGCCGCCTCTCCTGAAGAAGACCTGTTAACCCAAGACAGCTTGCCCTCCACCGGCATCTATGACCTAACGGTGGATGACACCATGGTCAACCAGCTTCAGGAAGATCTAGAAAGCCTAGAGCTAGGCGCTGCCCTTGCGGAGCCAGGGCGATCGCCAGACCTGTCAACCCCGCCGCTCGATCTAGCTGCTCCGGCCGGGGCAGAAATCGACCTTTTCTCTGACGATCTGTTCTCTGACGACCTTTTCTCTGGCCAAGAGCCAGGTCAGCCCAGCTCCGCCCCCGACCCGACGGAGTTGACCGAGGCATCATTGGGTGCCCTTCCAGACCGCTTCGAAGTCGGGAGGGATGATGAGCTTTCCCCAGAATCACCCCCAGAATCATCTCAAGAGTTCTCTCAGGAACTCGACTTGTTTGGCTCGGCGACACCTTCCCCGGTGACGTCTGCCCTAGGGCAAGACCCTGATATTTTTGCGGCTGACCCTGGGGCCGAAGATGTCTCCATCTCTGATTTAAATACCCTCGATTTGGCTGAGATCGGCGACCAGCCGCCAGCCCCCGGTGCCTCTGATTTCGATTTCTCTGGCCTCGACTTAGTTAGCGATGCGGCTGACGATGAACCCGAACTCGACCTGTCAGAGTCAGGTGCATTGGGGGCCGACCTGTTTAACGACCCCATCCCCGCCGTAGACTCTTTCAGCACTGACCTATCGGAGGCTGATCTGTTTGGTGATGTATCCCCTACAGACCCCTTCACTGACCCGGCAGATAGCGAACTTTTTGGCGAGTCGTTTCCTTCAGATGTCGGCCCAACCCTCGAACCCGCTGACATTGACCAGTCAGAACCCACTGACCGGTTTGAACGGCCAGCTACCCCCGGCCCGATGGCCGACTCAGCCGGGCTAGATTTATTTGAACAGCCAGCCCCGGCCTCAGACGACTCGGGCCTCGACCTGTTCGGTGAGTCAACGCCCCCCCCATCTACCGATGCAGCAGACCTGTTTGGGGCGGTGTCGCCTTCGCCCTCGGATCCGTTATCCTCGCCCTCTAGCTCATCCCTCAGAGATTTGCTCTCAGACCTAGACCTGAGTCTGGGGTCAGAAGACCCAGCGCTCGGTGAGTCGGGCATGACCCTAGAGGATCTCATCGACCTATCTGACCCTGCGCCTTCACCGACTTCCCGAGCTGGCGAGCCTTCGCCAGCGGTCTCTGACCCATCTCTCACCCTAGAAAATCTGCTGGGAGACGATCTTACCCTGGAGCCACTGCCTCCCCTGGCTCCAGAGCCCGAGGCCGAAACAACTCTAGATGATCTGACCGCTGATCGCCTGTTTGGGGCAGGGGAAGAGCCTGTAAACCCAGAGTCTTCTACCGCCGCCGAGTTTACCCTCGCAGATCTCGACTGGAGCCGCCCTGGCCCGCTAGAGTCTGCCCCGCAACCCGACCCACTACCCCAGGTAAGCGGCGGCGTTGACCTGTTTGGTGAGTCTACCCCTGGTCTCGATGCTGAGCCGTCGGCCCAGGTCGAGAATCCCTTTATGGGCGGGTCAGATACTTCTCTGCCAGAGGGGCTAACCTTGGCAGATTTAACCCTAGAGGCTCCCGATCAAAACGCTTCAGATAGCCTTACCTTTAACGAACTATCCTTCGAACCAGCGCCTTCTTCAGAGGATTTGTCCCTCGATAACCTTTCCCTCGGGCAGACACCACCCCAAGGAAACCTAGACTTAGACGATCTTTCCCTGGAGCAGACCCCTGCCCTAGACGACCTTACCCTGGAGGAGCTGACTCTAGGAGAAGCCTCCCCCTCCTCCTCAGCAGAACTGGGCGTAACTCTAGATAGCTGGGCGCTAGCCCACCCAGATGCCGATGCCCCTGCGCCCCAGGCAGCACCTTTTTCGCTTAGCCTAGACGATCTGGACTTGAGCCTAGACGGGGATGATACCGAGACGGCACCCAGCCTAGATAATCTGATGGATCTGGGGGAAAGCCCGGTCGCAGAGCCAAACGCACCCAGCCCAAACGCACCCAGCCCAAACGCACCCAGCCCAGAAGCACCCAGCCCAGAAGCCACCGACTGGCAGCAGGAGCTTAGCCTTGAGAATATTCTCGATGTGGCTGGAGCTAGCGCTATGCCAGCCCCCTTGCCGCCCCCACCCGCTGACCCAATTCAGGCCACCGCCGCCGAGGCAGCGGAGTCCATGGAGGCGATGATTGACTTCATTAATCTGGATGCGCAGCTGGGGGAAGAACCCCTGCTGCCCGAATCTGGCCTAGAGGGGGATCTAACTTTAGAATCTGATGACATCGCTCAGCCATTTCTAATGGATGATGAGCCGCCCATTTTAGCCGCTGAGGATCGGTTAGACCTGGGCGTTGCCGACCTTCCCTTGGGGCTTGATCTAGATCTAGACTTCAGCCTGGAGCCAGAAACCGACAGCAGTACCTTAGACCTTACCCAAGAGTCTGAGTCTGAGCTGGAGATTGAGGAGACCGCCTCCTCTGGGAAAGACTTTGGAGAAGATCTACCGCTCGGGAGCACTGCCGAAGAGTATACGCTACTCGACTGGCTGCCCGAAGACGATGCGGCCACCCCTGCTGAAGCCGAGACACCGGGCCAACTAGAGGAGGAGGCCTGGGCCAGTGAGGAGCTGGAGTTTTTCTTAGACGATTTTTCTGTTGCCGAGGTTGACCCGGCTAGCGTCGGCGAGCTTGACCTTAATCGGCTGATTGGCTTACCGATTGAGACCCAGGGGCCTTTAACTATCGAACTGGCTGTTGAACTGGAGGAGGTTGAGGCCGATGCGCCCCAGGTCGAGCTGATTGAAGCAGACATTGTGGCCGACGGCGGGGCAGACATGGTGATGGACGCCCCTGAAATGGACGCCCCTGAAGCCGCTGCTGCCGCTGCCCCGCCGGTGATAGAGCGACCGGTGGTAGACACCCCGATAGCAGACACCCCGATAGCAGACACAGTAGAAGCGATCGCCCCTGAGCTAGATCTGGCAGTGGCGATCGCCGCCGATCTGCCCCAGCCTGAGACGCCTGATCCCCCCATCGACTCCGACGATACAGCCGTTAAAGACCTGACCCCGCTGTGGTTCTTAGGTCTAGATGTGGGCACCACGGGCCTGTCGGCGGTGCTGCTAGAGCGGCGGGGTGGTCAGGTGTATCCGCTCTACTGGGTCGATAACGCTGTCTCAGGCGTCACCGCCGACAAGTTCTTTCGGCTGCCGACCCTGGCCTCGGTAGGGGCCGACGAAGGCGATGGCCCCTGGCGGGTACAGTCGATTGGCTCTTCGGCCCTGACGGTGAACTGGAGTGATACCGCCTTTGGTGAGGCTGGCTCGGGTGACGCTGGCTCGGGTGGGGCTGGCTCGGGTGACCAGGCCGTGGTGCTGCTCAAGGCCCTCAAGCCCTACCTCAAGGTGGGCATTCCCTCGGGGGAGATCAATGCGTCTTACCCGCAAATTCAGTGGTCTGACGGCGATCGCCTGCCATTGCAATTGTTCCAAGACAGCCTGCAACGGCTGCTGGCCACCCTGCCCCAGGGGCTCAGCCCCGAGGCCGCCTTTACGGTCGGGGCCGTGGGCCTAGACAGCGCCGCCATCGCCCTGGCCTTTGAGCAGCTGCGGGGGGTGATCGTCAGCTACCCAGCCAACTGGCCCGACACCTACACCTTTAACCTGCGCGAGGCGGTGCTAGGGGCCGAGCTGATTGCCAGCCCCGACGATATTTATTTTGTGGAAGATGCGATCGCCGCCGTGCTCTCGGGCCTCCCCGACCCGGCTACCCCCCTGCCCGAGGGCAACAGCCAGCCGATGCAGCAGCAGACCCTCTACGCCTGCCCCTGGACCGGGGGCACCGTGGTGCTCTCCGCTGGGGCTACGGTGAGCGAGGTGGGCATCGTCAACCTGCCCAGAGCCCTCGGCGACCTCACCTACAACGACTTTGCCCTGCACTCCATGAGCTACGCAGGCGACGCCATCGACCTCGATATCGTCTGCCACCTGCTGCACCCGGCCGAGCGCCGCCAGAGCCGCCCCCCCGAGGGCTATGGCCGCACCGGAGCGGCCGACGGCTGGGGCTGGCGGGCCGCCATGGCCGAGCTAGACGGCACCCACTGGAGTGATCTTGACCTCGACGGCTGCGAAATGCCCCGCCCGGCCGAGCCCGACATGGCTCGCCGCCAGCGGCTCTACCAGCGGCTAGAAGCCTCACTGCTGGGCCAGAGCGCGCTGGAGGCCGCCCGCCACCTGAAGCTCATTCTTCAGCACCAGCCACAGTTTGAGCTAGAGCTGGCCGACCAGCGCTGGGTGGTGCGCAGCAAAGACCTCGAAGACCGCATTATCTTGCCCTACATCCAGCGCATCAACGGTCACCTCAACCGGCTGCTGAGCGAGGCCAACCTCAGCAGCCAGGGGGTTAACCAGGTGATCTGCACCGGCGGCAGCGCCTCACTGCCTAAGATTGCCCGCTGGCTGCGGCAAAAATTCCCCAACGCCACCATCGTGCAGGATACCTACCACAGCGATCGCCCCCCCAGCTGTAGCCGCGTTGCCTACGGCCTAGTCAACCTGGTGCGCTATCCCCAGGTGCTCGATCTCACCCGCCACCAGTACAGCGATATGTTTTTACTGATGGAGGTGCTGCGCACCCTGCCCGAGCAGCCCATGCCCCTCAACGGCATTTTGCACCTGCTCAAAGAGCGCGGGCTAAACGTTGACGCCTGCGAGGCCCACCTGATGGCCCTGCTCGCCGGTCGCCTACCCCCTGGCCTGCTGCCGAGCACCACCAGCACCCCACTGGTGCTGGCCCCCACCAGCGAAGCACTGGTGGCCCTAGCCACAACGCCGCTGTTTACCCAGCCCAGCGGCCAGGTGTATGTGCCCAACCTAGAGCAAGGCCAGCGGCTACAGGCCTTTATGGAGATGCTGCTGGCCGATAAATACCAAACCCTGGCCGACCCCCTGCTCAGCCAGCTGACGGCGCTGAATGTCTAGGCTGATACTAAATCCTCCTTGGCCACCCCCGATGCAGTAGGGCAACCAACCGTTTGCCCCTCCGGTTCGGCCTTTTGAGTAGCTGCTGTAGGGTGGACACTGCCTACCAGTTGGGAAACTATTTTCCAGAAGTCTCCTAAATTCCAGTCTAGGAAACGCCTGGAGGTGAAGCGTGAGCCCCGTTTACCCTTCAGGCCTGAGCTTACAATGGGGATACCCTGGCGCTAAGGACAGACGGGCTATGGTGATGACCGCACAGCAGCTAGCAGACCTCATGCCAGATGCGACCCAGCTAGAGAGTAATGAGCCAGAGATGGAAAGTTCGCTGCAATACGCTCAGCTAGCGCTGCTGGTGGCCTGTCTTGAGTGGCTGTGGCAAGAGCGAACGGACTTTTTCATTGGGGCCAATCTCACCATCTACTTCAGCCGCGAACAGCTCAAAAACCGCGATTTTAGAGGCCCTGACTTCTTCTTAGTGAATCAAACTCAGCGCCGTCCCCGAAAATCGTGGGTGGTGTGGGAAGAAGGGGGCCAGTACTCCGATTTAATCATTGAGCTGTTGTCTCCCGCTACGGCAAAAACAGACCGCAGCCTCAAAAAGGTGCTCTATCAAGACCGCTTCAGAACCCCGGAGTATTTTTGGTTTTCTCCAGAGGCGCTGGAGTTTGAGGGCTATCGTTTGGTAGGGCAGCATTACGAGGCGATCGCCCCCAATGCCGCAGGCCTTCGCTGGAGCGAGGTCTTAGGCCTATTTCTGGGCGTGCAAGACAATACCCTGCGCTATTTTCACCCCTCTGGTGAGCTGGTACCCACGCCCCAAGAAGCAGCGGCGACAGCGGAAGCGCAAGCTCACCTTGCCCAAGAAAGAGCAGAGCGACTGGCAGAGCAACTAAAAGCGCTCGGGATTGAGCCAGAGGCGTAGAAAAACCTCGATGGATGTATGGCTACAGTCGCGTTGGTCAGGAACTCTAGAAACCCGATGAACGTTTAAACGCTCATCGGGGCAAAATCTCAACCAGACTGGCTATAGCCATAACTAACGCCCCAGACGGCTGAGCAGTTTTCCTGCTTTACGGCCTAGGGTGCCCAGGGGCGAAGGGGGCACGGCCAGAACTTCCACCGGGCGGCTGTCGGGGTCGCGCAGGTAGCGGTAGTAGGCCCAAATATCCCAGTAGGGGCAGCCCGGCTGAATGCGGTAGCCCGCCCAGTGCAGGTAGTCCAAGGGCTGGTTCACATTCGGATCGCTCAGGGTCATCCCCTCTGACGCGACGATGGGCACAAAGTGGGGGCTGCCCGCCCAGTTGCCGGGGCCGCCGCCGGGCTGGCGCACCAGGTTAAACCGCCGGGCCACGCGCTTGAGAATCAGGTAGTTGATGATCGGCTGGTCGGAGGTTTTCTCTGAAAAGTCGAAGTAGTCGGGGTGGGCGGCGCATTCGGCAAAGGTGTCGTAGAGGTCTTGTTCGCTCAGCAGCCCGCTCTTAGAGGCCCAAAAGCCAGTGTTAAACACTTCAGTGAGCTCGGTAGGAGTGAACACCTGCTGATCGACGACCGCCGAGCCAAAGACGTTGTGAATGCCGCCCCGGTGCTGGTAGTCATAACAGAGAAAGTCGTAGTCGTCGAGGTGGTCTAGCACCTGGGCGATCGCACTCAAAACCACCACGTCGGTGTCGATATAGAGATAGCGCTCAAAGGGGCCAAACCAGCAGGCCTGCTTGCGAAAGGTGTTGGGCCGAGCAAAAAAATCGGCCCCAAAGATCGCCTGCAAATTCTCTGACAGTCGCGCAATAAAGGCCAGGTCGGGGTATAACTCGACGCCGTAATCGCGGTGCAGCAGCGCCGCCACCTGGTGGTAGTCGTCGTTGTAGGGAATCAGCATGACCGGAATGCTGGGGTCGTGGGCACGGATGCTGTTGAGGCAGGCGATCGCATGGTCGATCACCTTGTCGTTGGCTGTAATGTATATGCCGCGCGTGGTCATAGCAATCCTCAGGGGAGCAACTGAGCCAGGGGTTTGAGGTATCGTCGCCAGCCTTGGGGCCGGGCTGTCACTAGTTTGCCCGCCAGCGCCGGGCGATGCTCAGGGTGGTGCAGGTAGCGGTAGTGCAAAAACAGGTCGCGGTAGGGCAGGTCTACATTTTCGCCCCTGCCCAGGCGGGCAAAGAGTTTTGAAGACAGGCCAATGTAGTGCAGGTACAGCAGCGGCACGCCCTTGTCGTAAACCCGATGATCGTTGACGGTAAAGTGGCTGGAGGTCACAGCGTTGCCTGTGCGTTGATCGGGTGGCAGAGTCAGCGCCAGGTTGCAAGAATTCACCCCCCGCCGCATCACCAGGTAGTTGAGAATGGTTTGGTCTGGGGCCATCGGGTACAGTACCGCCGCTTCCCCAGATATCAGCCAATTTAGAATCTCTTGGCCTTGGTTGGGGTCGAAAAGACCTCGACGACTGGCGTAGAACCCCGAGCAAAAGGCCTGCCGCTGCAACTGCTCCGCTGAGAACAATTTTTCCATCCAGGGTGAATCTACGTCGTACACGTGGCTCAGGTCTTTGTGCTGAAAGTCGTAGGTCACCCAGTCATACGCCTCCAACGCCTTGAACACCGGGGAGGGATTGCTCAGCAGCAGGGTATCGGCATCCATATAGAGAAAGCGGTCGAAGGGGCCGTCAAAGGCGCAGTAGCGGCGGTGGGTGCCCATGCGGTGAACCCCAGCGCTGCCTACCGCATCCCAGCGCTGACGGGCGGTGGGGTGGGTGGCCCAAAGCTGCTCAACCCAGGCATCCCACCGCTGGATGGAGGCCGTGTTGTTGTAAAGAGTGACCTGGGGGCGCGACTGGGCAAATTCTCGCAGCCGCTCCACTTGGTCATCGTAGGGATAAATACACACCGGCATCTCCGGCCCCGCGAAGACCTCAATGCTGTTAATCAGCGCCACGATTTGGTCGTAGACGCGATCGTTGCCCAGGGTACAAATGCCGTCCATGTTATTTACTCACCCACTCCGACAGCCAGTTCATCAAATTCAGCTTGTGCAAAATCACCTGGCGGGCCTCGGTGATCGCCTCCCTCGCCTCCAGCCACGCATCCGGGCTGGCCGTCACCTCGCGAATGTATTCAATGCCCTTATCATCGAGGCTGGGCAGGCGCAAAAAGCTGCCGGGGGGCAGCAGCTTATCCGCCGCGCCGCCGCCGTAGTAGATGGGCAAACACCACGACAGCAGCGCGTCCCAGAGCTTTTCGCTGGCGTACCAGTCGTTGTCGGCGTAGTTCTCAATCGCCAGGTTGTAGGTGTAGGGGGCCAGGCCCGACCACTTGTTGCTGAGTTCCCCGGCGGTGCGGGTGCCGGGGGGCAGATCGCGGCCATAGACCTCGACGGGCACGTTACTGTCCTGAATCTGCTGCAAAAACGCTAGCCGCTGGCGGTGGCTTTCGGTGCGGCTAATGCCGGAGGTGATCCAGCTACAGGGGCTGTGCTTGTCGGGGGGCGGCGCGTCGTTGAGTTCGCGAAACGACACATTCACGTACCAAATGGCGGGCATGTAGGCGGGCAGCGGGGCTGAGTCGTCAGGCCCAGAGACGTAGCCGCAGTAGTCGCAGGCGTAGGCGTAGTTGAGCAGGTTCTGCGATCGCACCTCGGGCAACGGCGGCTCGCGCAGTAAAAAAGCAGTGCGCTCCTGGGGTACTTGAGCGAACTGGGGCGGCAGTTGGCTGCGGGCATCCACCGGGTCAGCAGCCCTGGCAAAGGGCAGCGCGTCGAGCCACCGCTGCGACCTTGAGCGGGGCGGTGGGGCCAGCCGTTCGTGAAAGTTGAACTGATACAGCAGCAGATAGTCAGGCTGGGGGTCTGACGCCTGAAGCTGCATCTGGCCCCACCGCCCAAAGGGCTGGGGGGTCTGCTTCCACAGCCAGTCGCACTGGGTGAGGCCGCTGTAGCTAGAGAGCATGCCGACGATGGGGAGGGGCATAGGGGTGGTGGGGTGGGGGATTTTGGATTGGGGATTTTGGATTTGGGGGGGCGATGGGAGCGTTAGGTCGGGGAGGGGGTGACGGGGTTGGGGGTGAGTTTGGCTGAGGCAGGTGAGGTGGGGGTAGATAGGCAGGTGGCGACGGCGGCGGCGATTTCTTGGGTGAAGCGATCGGTTGAAAAGAGCGCCTGGCGCTGGGCCAGGGCGGCCAGGATGGCGGTTTGGCGATCGCGGTTCTCCAGCACCGCTACGATCTTCTCTACGGCCTCTGGGCCGTTGCTAAAAATAATGTCGGTGTTGGCGGCATCGACAATTTCGATCTGGCCGCCTCGGTTAAAGACAAAGGGAATCAGACCCGCCTGCACCATTTCGGCGACGGAGATACCAAAGGGTTCGGGCTTGTGGTGAATGCCGTAGCGGCAGCGGGCGAGAATCTGGAGGTAGTCGGCGTAGGGCAGGTCGCAGTAGAAGCGTACCCAGTCGGCGTTGGCTTTAGCGAGTTGACGCACCTTGCGTTCATAGCCCCAGCCGTAGGTGCCGCCGCCGCCGCCGGTAATGTACAGCTTGACATCAAAGCCCCGCTGGCGCACTTCAGAGAGAATTTCGATCATTCGGTGGGTCTGCTTCGCCACGACCACGCGGCCACTGCACAAAAAGGCGTTTTCCTTTTCCTGCCAGGGCACGGGGGCAATGGCGGTGGTGACCGGGGGGTAGACCACCTGGGCGTCGATGCCGTAGGTTTGCCGCACCACATCGGCGGTGCAGAGGGAGTTGGTGAGCGACAGGTTGGCCTTGAGATTGGCCTCCGAAAACTGCGACAGCGCCATCGCCAGCTGCATCACCGGGCCAGCTTTCTGCCGGGGCTGCTCTACCACATGCACCCAGTGGAGGTATTGCAGGCCCGGTCGGCCCAGATCTACGGCGTTGTAGGCCGATAGGGCCAGGTCGTACTGGCCGCTGATCGCCTTAAACCGGCGAATTGACCAGTGGATGAAGGCCAGTCGCACCCAGGCCAGGTTGGCGATCAGGCCGTAGACCAGGCGCGTCAGGCCGGGGCTGAGCAGGGCCTTAACGCGGAGGCGATCGTCCGCCAGGGCCGTGCCATACATCGCATTTAGGTGGGCCAGATCCACCCCGCTGAGGGTAAATAGCGTCACGTCATAGTCATCCACCAGCGCCATCAGCATCCACAGGGCCACGGCTTCGGCCCCGCCGCCGAGAAAGTAGGGTTGCCAGACAACGAGGGTTTTGCGAGCGGGCTGGGTCATGGGGTCACCGCCGGCTGTTCGGCAAACTGCATCGCGTGGAGCCTGGCGTAATGCTGGCCTCGGGCCATGAGTTCGCGGTGGGTGCCCACTTCGACGACGCGCCCATGGTCGAGTACGGCGATCTGGTCGGCCTTGTGAACGGTGGAGAGGCGGTGGGCAATCACCAGGGTGGTGCGGTTTTGGCTGAGGTCGTCGATCGCCTGCTGCACCAGCCGCTCAGAGATGGTGTCTAGGGCGCTGGTGGCCTCGTCGAGAATGAGGATTTCGGGGTTTTGCACCAGGGCGCGGGCGATCGCCAGCCGCTGCCGCTGCCCGCCAGAGAGCAGCACCCCGCGATCGCCGATCATCGTGTCATAGCCCCGAGGCAGCTTCAGAATAAACTCCTCCGCATTGGCCCTTCGGGCGGCCTCAAACACCTCCTCGTCGGTGGCCTGGGGGTAGCCATAGCAGATATTGTCTTTCACCGAGGCGTTAAACAAAAACGTGTCCTGGCTCACCACCCCCACCCGACGGCGAAAGGTTTTAATGTCAAATTCTTTTAGGTCAACGCCGTCGATCTCGATTGCCCCCGAACTGGGGTCATAGAACCGGGGCAGCAGGTCGGCCAGGGTAGACTTGCCCGCCCCCGAGGCACCCACCAGGGCCAGGGTTTGCCCCCGGCGCAGCGTCAGATCCACCGCCTGCAGCGCCCAGCTTTCCCCCTGGGGGTAGCGAAACGAAATCTGGTTAAAGCGAATGCCCTCGCTGAGCTGGGCGAAGGGGCGATGGCCAGAGGTCATAAAGGGCTTGTCGCGGCGGTTGAGAAAGGCCTCCAGTCTTTCGGCGCTGGCGATGTTGCTGGCGAGCTGGCTGCGGCTGCTGTTGAGCTGACCGATAAAGGGCAGCAGCCGAAACAGCACCACCAGGTAAATCAGCATGATGGAAGACAGGGTTTCGAGCTGGCTAGCAAAGAGCGATCGCCCCGCCACGATCAGCGCAATCAGCGCCATAATGCTGAGCATCTCGTTGACCGGGCCAATGCTGGCGTACACCAGCTGCGAGTTAAATTCGGCATCTTCTCGCCGTTGCACCAGGTGGTTGATCAGGTCAAACTCGCGGTCTTCGTTGGCGGTAGTCTTGACCAGGCGCATGCCCGACAGCACCTCAATCAGCCGGTTCGACAGGGCCGCCGCCGCGCTAGATAGCTCTTGCCCAAAGCGCTTGGCCTTGTTGATCGACACCTGGTTCGCCAAGGCCACCGTCGTCATCAGCAGCATTGAGACCAGCGTCAGCTGCCAAGAAATCGCCATTAAAATCGCCAAAAATACCAAAATAGTAATTATCAGCGTGGCGATTCTTGCCAGGGTTCTGACCGCCGAGGCCACCCGGTTGACCTCAGTGTTGAGGTAGTTCATCAAGTCGCCCAGGCGCACGCTGGCGTAATAGTCTAAATCCACATCGAGCAGCAGTCGCAGGCCATCTTTTCGCAGGTTGCAGACGTAGCTACGGCTTAGCAGGCTAGAGATCGCGGTGCCCCCGTAGGTGGCCAGGTTCTTAAACAGCAGCGCCACTAGCAACACCGCCATCAGCGCCAGGGGGCGATCGCCATCGGGCACCCCATCAAACAGCGAAAATAGCGACCTCAGCAGCGGTGGAAAATTGCTGTTTGTGAGAATATCTTGCCCCAGCAAATCGAGCATCAGCGGAATAATCAGGGCAATGCCAATGCCGTTAAATACGGCCCCAGAAAACCCCACCACAATGGCGAGGGCAAACCACAGGGGCGATCGCTGGGCAACGGTGATCAATAGGCGATTGGTACTCATAGATAAGTCGCTATAGGGTCTCTAAGAGGTGGTGTAGCTGGCTGGCCATGGCCGCAATGCTGTAGTGCTCACAGCACCGGGTTCTGGCTTCTATACCCAACGCCTGAGCCTGGGGGAAATCGGCAAAAATCGCCCTGATCTGAGCCGCCAAATCGGCGGGATTATCAGGCTCAGCCAGGTAGCCGCAGCCATCCAAAATCTCAGGTATATCCCCCACCCGCGTGGCCAAAATGGGTTTGGCCATCGCCATGCCGTCGGTCAGCTTGAGCGGAAACTGAGCCGCCGCCGCCGGGGTCTGGCGCTGGGGCACCACCACCACGTGGGCAGCGGCGATCACCCTGGGCATGGCCTCGTAGGGCTGCTTACCCAGGTGAATGATGTGCTGGGGCCAGCGCTCCAGCAGGGTGCGATCGTAGTCGTCGTAGGGGCTGCCTCCCACAATCACCAGCTTTAGGTCGGGTTCATTCAAAATATCCATCGCCGTCAGCAGATCTTCCACCCCCTTGTAGGGGCGCGGCGCACCGGGGAACATCAGCACCCGGTAGTCGGCCAGACCGTAGGCGGCGCGGCTGGCCTCGGGATCGTAGTGATCGGGGTCAAACAGCTCGGTATCTTTGCCGTTGGGGATAGTTACCCCGCCAAAACGCCGCTGCAAAAAGCCGTTGTGGGTGGTCACCAGGTCGGCCTGAGCGACCCAGCCTTCCATCCACTGTAGATAGAGGGGATGGTCGAGATTGCGCAGGGCACCCCCGGGCTTCAGCAGATCGCGCCACCGCTGCTTAGGAGAGGGGCGATAGCGGTAGTTTTCACCCCCGTGCCAGCTCAGCTCCCAGTCGTCGATGTCGAGAATTACCGGGCGGCGGTGGCGCGATCGCGAGATTTGACGATGCACCAGGGCCAGGCCAAAGCTGCTGGGCTTGAGCTTGTAGGCGTAGATAATGTCGCCGCTGAGGTGGCGAAACAACTCTCCCGCAGCGCGGGGGCCAATGGCTGCGGTGGGCAGGGGAATAGTGTGGAGAGGAATATTAGTTGAGGTGGGGCGATCGCCCTCGCCGACAGTCTCCGTCGAAAACCCCACGATCTCTACCGGGTAGCCCACACTTTGTAGCGCCTGGGCCAGCAAAAACGGACGCACCGCGCCACCCCAGCGCCCCGCCCCTCGGCTGGACAGGTCGCTGACCACAATCGATACCCTGGGCCGCGCTGCCGAGGTGTAATCCATCGGCTTAGCCGCGCTCACCGGGGGCTGAGGGCGATAGTCGAGCATGGGTTCCACAGAGTCAGAGGGGGCAAAAGCGCAGATCGGGGACGCACCCCTATAGCTTGCCCACCTTTGCCGCCGAGGTTAAGGTCAGCCTTTCCAGGATACCCAACCCACCTAGGGTAAGCGTGATAAATGAGTTAATGGAGGGGAGCTACCACCGCCAGGTATAGGGGCACGGCTATCGAGATAAAGCTGATCACAAAGCGGGTGTCGAGGTACAGGTACACCGGCTTATAACTGGGCAAGCTAGGGGGAAAAGTCCAATGTTGTGCCCTTGCGGTACTGCGATGGCCCAAACAGAACCTGTCCGGGTGCATTAGGACTGCGAGGGCTGTGAGTGGTCAAAGCATGGCGATCAGTCTGGCTAGGTCAAGCTGGAGGGATGATCGACCTTGAGCCAGACGACCCGGCGTTGACCTTGAGAGCCTTTAATCTTGATCGCCACTTCCAGGCCTTCGCGCCACACCTTACGGAAGGGATAGCTCATCGACAATCCTCGCTCCGGCAAATACTCACTGGCTAAAGGCCATAGGGCTTTCCCGTAGCGCCGTTCGCCGTCCGTGAACCAACGGATAAAGGTGGCTCCCTGCGCCCACTGCCACGTGGACTCAGTCCATTGGCTAAACCAGGTCTCATCTTTTAACCCCGCCTGCGCCGTCACCCAGTAGCGGCTCTCTCGCTCCAAAAAGGTCAACGTCCAGCCACGACTCTCACTGGGGGGGAAGGTTCTCGCCCACGCGAGT
>JBBSLR010000008.1:0-18609 GCA_038255045.1 Phormidesmidales cyanobacterium | reverse complement strand
GATATAAAGCACTGGTTCGCTCATTGCTGTTACTGCACCTCATCATTATGAAAACCGCTATAAATGTAGTTGTTTGCATCATATAGGACACAAACTTTGGATTAATTGAATGACGAAAAGCGTAACTATCATCGTGAATCGCTACTTTTTCACTTCCTATCCATGCAACAGCCTTACCAACATCTTCAACAGTTTCACCAACACCTGCCATGACAACATCGCCGGGGATTGCATAGCGTAATGATGCTGCCATTTCAGCCCGAACCTGCGATAGCGTATGAGAGGCTGAAACTCCATAGTGTGTGTAAATTTCGCCGTAGTGAATAGCTTGTATGCCATCATCCACGTAATCCGCCTTGGTGAAACGTTTTCCGCGAATAAACTCGCCAATCTCCCCCAATGTCTTCCACTCCACTTCACCTTTTTCAAAACTCAACAACCGATCGCGGTAGTAGTTGTATTGTTTTTTTTGATCGGTCAGCTCGGCGGTCAGCTCGGCAGTCAGCGCTGTAAAAGTGTCCAAAATCCGCACGATTTCGGCTTGAATAGCAAGCGATTTTTCGGGGTTGTCTGGGCATGGGATGGGGATCGAAATTTTTGCCATATCAGTAGCTGAGACATCAATTACCTTTGTCCCTTTGGCATATTTTCTTTTTTCACTTGCAAACACAACTGTTTGAGTGAAATAGGCAAAATATTTTCCTAGAATATTTTTGCATGGTTTAAATATCGTCGCGTGTCCGCCAGTAACAGCTTGTTGATCACCGAGATAAACCAAAGCTTTTCCGACATCCTCAAGGTTTTCGCTTGTATTTGTAATCACAACATCACCCTTATCAACTTTCCTTAGCTTTGTAGCTGTCTCAGGTGAAACAAATGATTTAGTTGATGTCGTTGACAACCCGTAGTAAGTATAAATTTGACCGTAGTGAATAGCTGGTACTCCAGATTCGGTAAAATCTGTTTTCGGCAAGCCATTCCCACGAACTAACTCGCCAATCTCCCCCAACGCATTCCACTCCACCGCCACCCCATCCAACAGCTTTTCCAGAAAGTTCAGTGTACTCATACCTATAGCTCCTCCGTCTTAAATTCGCTATAGCCTTCGTAGTAATAGCTCACATCAATGCCCTTCATAAACAGAGCGCGATCATTAATCTGATCGGTCAGCGCCTTTTGCAGCAAAACTTTAATTTCCACATCTTTCACCACACTGCGCTGCATCGCCGAAAGATAATCATCTTTATCAACTAGATTCCAATCTACAACCTGTTTGATTTCTTTTTTGAGCATCAAGTCTAGCCAGATGCGGGTGGCGCGTCCATTGCCTTCACGGAAAGGGTGAGCAACGTTCATCTCCACATATTTTTCAATAATCTGATCAAAGTTTCCCTGTGGCATTGCGTCGATATGCTCTAGAGCAGCTTTCAGATACATCACTGGCGCAAAACGGAAATTGCCTTTAGAGATGTTCACCTCGCGGATTTTGCCTGCAAAGCCATAAATGTCTCCAAACAAATAGGCATGGATGAAAGCAAGCCCTTTGAACGTGCCAACCTCTACCCTGTCAATATCGCCAGAGTCAAAAAGCTGCCTTGCCTTTTGTTTGCTAATTTTTTCTTCCGCTTTCGCCAGCTCTACCTGATTTGTGATGTTTAATTTATTCTCCATTGTCATGCGACTTCTCCCTCAATCTCCGCCACGATCGCATCAATCTCAGCACGCAGGCGATCGATCTTCGCAACAGTGGTTTTTAACTCAGCATTAAGCGCCGTGATGTCCGTGATTTCGCGAGTATCCTTGGCTTCCACATAGCTGCTAACCGACAGATTGTAATCATTAGCGGCAATCTCTTCAAAAAGCATCGATTGGGCGAAGTAGTCAACGTTTTCTTTGCTATCAAACACCCCCATGATTTCGGCAATGTGGTCATCGGTCAGGATGTTGGTATTGGTTTCTTTTTTAAACAGGCCACTGGCATCAATAAACTGAGTAGCGGTATCGGTCTTATGTTTAGATAGCACCAAAATCGTCACCGCGATCGTAGTGCCAAAAAACAGATTGGGCGCGAGAGCAATCACCGTTTCCACATAGTTGTTATCCACCAGATACTTTCTGATTTTGGCTTCCGCACCGCCACGATAAAAAATACCAGGGAAGCACACGATCGCCGCGCGACCCTTGCTCGATAAATAGCTCAAGCAATGCAACACAAAAGCAAAATCAGCCTTAGATTTGGGCGCGAGAACGCCAGCAGGCGCAAAGCGATCGTCATTAATCAGCGTCGGGTCATCACTACCAATCCAGTTCACCGAATAGGGCGGATTAGATACGATCGCATCAAAGGGCTTCTCATCAGCAAAATTCGGGTCAGTCAGAGTATTGCCCAACTGCATATTGAACTTGTCGTAGTTGATGTTATGCAAAAACATATTCATCCGCGCCAAGTTATAGGTCGTGTGGTTGATCTCCTGCCCATAAAAACCGTCTTCAATGAGGTGAGCGTCAAAGTGCTTTTTGGCTTGCAATAGCAGCGAACCAGAACCACAGGCGGGGTCATAAATTTTATTGACGCTGGTTTGCTGGTGCATGGCAAGCTGGGCAATCAGCCGAGAGACATGCTGCGGGGTAAAAAACTCACCGCCCGATTTACCGGCATTGGCGGCATAGTTGGAGATCAAAAACTCATAGGCATCGCCAAACAGATCGATATGGCTGGCATCAAAGTCACCAAAATCTAGCTCTGCCACACCTTTTAGTACCGCAGCCAAGCGCAGGTTTTTATCTTTAACTGTGTTGCCGAGGCGGTTGCTGGTGGTGTCAAAGTCAGCAAACAACCCCTTGATATCTGTCTCAGAGGGGTAGCCATTGGCAGAGCTTTTGATCGCCACAAAAATCGCCGCTAGGTCAGTATTCAGGCTTTCGTTCGTGTTGGCACTGGCGACGATTGTGGCAAACAACTGGCTGGGGTAAATAAAGTAGCCTTTGGTTTTGATGGCATCATCTTTAATGTCGTCGGTAATAACACTATCGGGCAGCTTGGCGTAGTGGACGCTGTCATCGCCAGCCTCAATGTAGCTGGCAAAGTTTTCACTGATAAAACGGTAAAACAGCGTGCCGAGAACGTATTGCTTAAAATCCCAGCCATCGACTGAGCCGCGAACATCATTGGCAATTTGCCAGATTTGGCGTTGCAGGGCGGCGCGTTGTTGGGTACTCGTCATTATAAAAATTCTGTTGCAATTGCTTATGCATAACGGCTGAATTGAGCAGCAAACGAACGGCTTGCCGTCTGCGACAGCAACCGCCACTACTCATCACAAATTATGTCCACTTCAATGATTTACTATACTTGATCGCTTAGCTATTTCTTGTGTGGCGCGAACGGCTTGCCGTCTGCGACAGCAATCGCCGCTCACCGAAGCCAACAATCTTTGCCTGCTAGATTGGGGTGCTTATCCGTCAAAAGTGCTGGACAAGCTCCTTGCTGCCGGGGTTATCTAGCATCTACCTATGTCACCATCTCAACCACCACGCCTGCTTCTATACGGTTGACGGCGAGCTTTTGTACCACTATGATCTTACATTAAGCCGTTCAGCAGAACGGTGGCCACACAGAACTCGAAAATCTTGGCGCTGTCCGCAGGTGTCTCACCACCTACGAACAGCTAACCCCGCAAATCTAACAGGCAGATTGCGAGGCTAGGCTCATGGTACCCTAGCCCCCTCAGTTTGCATCTCAACTGCGGGTGGCTAGGGTTTTCGCGTTCTGTCTTCCTCAACCACAACCGGAGACAGAACCGATGTTTGAATATCTCGAACCAGAAGCCAGCGATAACCCAGAGACCAACCCAGAGGCCAGCTCCCTGCCGCTTTCGTCAGGAGTTGGGGGCAACGACCCAGGGACTCGGTCCCTAAAGCCCCTCAACCCCGAGAAAGTGCGCCATCTGCTCTATGGCAGCCGCGCAGGCATAGACCGCACCATCAAAATCCTCCATGCCCACGGCTACGCCGACCCCAACGACTGGAGCGACCCTATTCCTGTACCTCAAAGCAGTGCCATTCGCGCAGCGTCTCCAGAGGAGAAAGCAACTGACCAACCCAACCAATGGATGGCGATCATGACCAAGACCTTGCTCATTGAATAGCTTCTTCCAAAAAGACCGGGTGCCTGTTGCGGCTAGCAACGTCTTGGGTCAACAGGCACTCGGTCTCTAAACGCAAACTGGCACAGCTGTTTAGCTTGTTGCACCCGCTGATCGTTAATTGCAGCCCGCTGATCGTTAAACTGGCATAGCTGTTTAGCAAACTGGCACAGCTGTTTAGCTTATTGCGCCCGCTGATCGCTAATTGCAGCCCGCTGATCGTTAAACTGGCACAGCTGTTTGGCAATTTCACCCCGCAACTTAGCTCTTGGGCAGGCTACAGCAATCCCCGGCCCCTGAATTTGGCAAAAGTAAGTTTCGGGGGACGAAGGGCGATTCTCGTTCCGAGACATTGCATGAACGCACCCTCAGCACGTCCTATTCTCAACGTCGCACTGAAACACAAACGGCTCCTGCCAGTGCAGCGGAATTTCGAGCAGGTCGCGCACGCCGGTAATGCCCTGGCTAATAAACAGCAGCACCGCCACGGTGTTGATCGCCGCGTGGGCAATGCGCCAGCGCTTTGCCTTATAGACCTCAGGCAGGGTGGCTAGAGCAAAAATCATCAGCATCGCCGCCGCCATGCCCAAATAAAAGTGAGAAACGTACCACTCAAAGCCGCGCCGCCACACCCCCGGCTGCATGCCCAACAGCCAAAGCCCCATGCCCGTGAGGCTGGCAAAAACACCCCGCCACAGCGCTGTCGCCGACCGGTACAGCAGCACCAGACTGGCGATGGTAAGCCCGTACACGGCCACCACAAAGATCACCCGAAAGGGGTCTTCAGCCCAGGCATTTTCGCGGGCGATGGTTTTGAAGATTGGGTGGGCTAGACCCAGCAGCACTAGCCCCACCACCGACCCCGACAGCCATTGGCCCACCCGCACATGCTCTTTGCCCACCACTGGGGCGATGGTGGTTTTGGTTTTGTTGACCATGGCCAACCGCCGCTGGCGAGTTTGCACCGCAAAGTAAACGGCCACACCAATCAGCGGCATGACAAAGGTGACGGCCAAGAAGGGATGCAGCAGCCTGAGAATATCGGGGGTGTCTAACATCGGGAAGTCCTTTGGGGCAGAGCGTGCGTCGGGCCGTAGCCTGTTTAATAGCCTGTTTAAACTTAAGGAATCAAACCAACCTGCGCCGTGTTCAGCTTTACTCATGAGCTAAATGGGTGCCCGCAGGTTTGTCGGGGCCTAGGGGCAAAGGTCTGCGCGGCGCTAGCCAATTGGGCAGCAACCGTCTACAGACCTGAACCCCTGGTTCTGTATCTGTTCTGTATTTACTTTACGAACGCCCTAGCTCCAAAGATTAAAGCGAGATAAGTGTTGCTCTAGAGCTTTGGGCAACTGCTTGGCAATATCGGCCTTGGTTTTGAAGGTCAGCCGATTTTGGGCGGGCAGGTCAAAGGGGTATTGCCCCACAATGTCTGAGCGCTCCATTTGGGCCAGCAAGATTTGCTCGGCGGGCTTGGCCTGGAGCGCGTAGCCCATCTCAACGCACACGTGGGGGCTGGGCACTAGCAGGGTGGTATTGCTCTCCACCGCTGTGATCGGGGTGCCATCGGCCACAAACAGCAGCGACTTGCGAATTTTGCGCGTCAGGGCGCTGTTGAGCCGGGCGGGGCCGTCGCTGAGCCGGTGTGATACCTCTAGGGTGAGGGCGACGCGGGATTTCTGGTTGAGGCTTTCCACGGCATCGGTGAGGGCTTGGTGCAGGGCTTCGCCCGACTCGCTGTACTCCTGCTGGTAGCAGAAGTAGATGATTGGCTCCAGGTGGGCCATCACCTCGACCTTGGCGAAATAGATCTCGTGGCTGATCAAGTCTATGTTGGCGATCGCATAGCCGCCACTGCCCTCGATATAAAACTCCACCGTCTCGCCATCGAGGTAGCGCTGAAACCAGGCCGACTGCTTTACCTCGGCGCTGTCGTCGAGAAAATCGGCCCGCAGCGCCGATTTCAGCAGGCTATTTTTGCTCAGTCGCAGGTCGTGGGGGCGCTGCTCTAGCTCTCGCACCGGCTCATAGGCTTCGAGATACCAGGCTTTGAGGGCAATAATGGCCATAGGGCGTCATCCTGTGAGCGGTAAATTGGCAATTTGGGGCCAGGCTTGAACAGTTGGGGCAAAGCAGAAATTATCGCTTGATTTTAAGCCCAGATGAGGATGAGCAAAGCAACAAAATCGAAAGAAGCTAATGGTAAAGCCCCACCTTCGCCGCATAGTTCAATTGTACTAAAATTTTCATAATGGCAGCAGACTTGGTTAGGCTATGTTGGTCACTCCCGTGCTTTGCCCTCAAGGATGCTCACCATGATCGACCTGTATTACTGGACGACCCCCAACGGTCACAAGATCACCATTTTTCTCGAAGAAGCCGATGTCGATTACACGCTCAAACCGATCAACATCGGCGAGGGCGACCAGTTTGCCCCCGACTTTCTGGCGATCGCCCCCAACAACCGCATCCCCGCCATGGTCGATCACGAGCCAGCGGATGGTGGCGAACCCTTGAGCCTGTTTGAGTCGGGGGCCATTTTGCAATATCTAGCCGAGAAAACCGGGCAGTTTTTGCCTGAGAATGGGCGCGATCGCGCCGCCGTGCTCCAGTGGCTCTACTGGCAGATGGGCGGTCTAGGGCCAATGCTGGGCCAAAATCACCACTTTGGCATCTACGCCCCCGAAAAAATTCCCTACGCCATCACCCGCTACGTCAAAGAGACCGAGCGCCTCTACGGCGTGTTGGATACTCAGCTCGAAGGGAAAGACTTTATCGCGGGCGACTACTCCATCGCCGACATAGCCTGCTACCCGTGGATTGTGCCCTACGAAGCTCAGCAGCAAAACCTAGCAGATTTCCCCAACCTGAAGCGCTGGTTTGAGGCTATTCAGACGCGGCCAGCGGTGGAGCGGGCCTATGCGACCGCAGAAACGATTCGCTCTGAGTCAACCATGACCGATGAGGCCAAGGCGATTTTGTTTGGCCAGGGGAGGAGGTAGAAAGAGGTAGGGAAGATAAGGGAAATGGGCAAGAAAACAGCCAAAGCTTCCCCACCTTCCCCACCTCCCCCATCCTCAAGCAAGCACCCCATTCAAGAAAATATCCGTCAAACACTCGGCCAGGTCTTTCATCGCCTGGGGCGAGGCGGCTTCGTCGCCGAGGGTGTCTTGGCTAAAGCCCGCCACGGTGAACATACCTAAGAAGACTCTTGCCACCATGCGGGCGTTCATGGGGCGGTAGACGCCGCGATCCATGGCGGTTTGAAAGAAGGCCTCGGCGACATCGATCATCTTGCCGATGACTTCGGTTTGAATTTGCTCGCGCAGCTCAGGGTGAAACTGCGCCTCCATGAAACACACCCGCATCAGGGCTGAGTTTTTCTGTAAATTCAGCATGCGCCGCTGCATCACCTGGCCGATCGCCTTGTAGCTGGCCATTTCACTCAGTTCTGTCAGCAGGTCGGTGAGAATTTCGACCCAGCCCTGGCTGGCCACCGCCACCAAGATTGCCTTTTTATTCTCAAAGTGGCGAAACAGGGTGCCCTCGGCTACTCCCGCCGCCTGGGCCAGCTCCCGGGTTGTGGTGCCGCCGTAGCCCCGCTTAGCAAACAGCTTCAGCGCCGCCTGCAAGATCTTAGTTTCGGTATTGACTTCTGCAGGGGCGGGTCTAAAAAAAGACACCATCGCAAAGACCCTCAAGAGGTGGGCACAAATCGGTTCCTTTGGCTCATTGTGCCTTCATATTTCTGGGGGCGGGACGAGGTTCACATAACCTCATAAAACCGGAACCTGGCTGAGATTTAAGGGCCGCATCCCAGTTTTGTCGCCCTCACCCAAATTCCGGTTCCCCTGCTCCCTCAGGGAGAAGAGGTGAGGGGATGAGGGCCATCAACTTGTAAACGTGGGAGGCACCCGGTTTATTTGGTTGCCTCTGCGTTTGCGAGGGTTTGTTTTACAATCTCGTCGCTGATTTTTCGCTGTAGGTCGGTATCGTCAGCGGAGCGCTCCAAAATGCCGTTGAAGGTGTCGATGGAGAGACCGTCAGCTGCAATCGCCTTTTCCATTTCTCCTTCGGTGCTCTGGCGAATGGCAATAATACGCTCGACTACAGCATCGAACTGCTTGGTTTCTTTTTTAGAAATCTTTGCTTTGGCGGCTACTTTGGCCATGTCATCGGGGGTTTCAGCAGCGCCATCGAGCTGGGTAGCGGCGATCGCATTAAACTGATCAATGGTCAGGCCCTCGTCTTCTACCGCCTTGGCCATTTCGCGCTCGGCCCCGAGGCGCAGGCTTTGCACCTCCTGGTAAACCTTGGCAAAGGTGGCGATTTCGTCAGGGGTTGGGGCCACCTCAGCGGCTGCAGCAGCGGTTGGGGCCACATCGGCAGCGGTTACCTCAGCGGTTGGGGCCAGCAGCGGGCTACCCCATGCCGTGCTCGGGGCTAACCAAGCCAGCACCATGAGCAGAGCAGCAACACAATATCTAACCATAGCGGGATCTCCTGATTACGCAAATTCTTAACTGGAATCGTCTTCCCTAGAGTATTCCATCTAAATAAACCTCCCCTTTGAGGTCGCCAACTCCGCCCGTTGGGCCTGTTGCCATACAACTCTGGATAAGTATTTAGCTGGAACCCTCTAACCCTGCTTTAGCTCTCGATCATAACCGCTGAGATAGCTATGCAGAAATAGGTTGATGCCCTGGTATTCAAAGATGGACTTCATTAGAGAGGGACTTCGGCGATGTCGGCGATCGCCGGCAGCACCATCTCGCCATCGAGGCCGTAGCGCTCCTGTGATCGCTGGCAGCGCACCGCAAAGGGGCAGTGGGCGCAGTAGCCCTGAGCCGCATCTACTTTGGGCAAATCATTTTCTGTCGCCCTCAGGGCGGTGAGGCGATCGGTCAGCCGTTGCAGGTCGGCTTCAGTGCGGCGGTGCTGAGCCACGGTGTAAGCAATGCTAATGCTGCTGGGCGAAACTGCCGCCCCCTTGGCCCCGGGGGGGGGCACAAACCAGTAGGTCATCGTCACCTGCTGCGGGGCTAGCTCACTGGTTTCTACCAGTAGATATAGGTAGAGCCGGGTCTGCCAATCCTTAGCCAGCTGGGCCTGCTTAGGGGGGCGCTGGTAGGTCTTCCAGTCAACAATTTGGCCGACCGGCCCCAGCACCAGCAGGTCATAGATGGCGGTGAGGGTGTAGCCGTTAAAGGGCAGAGTGCGACGGTGCTCGCTCTGGCGAAAACCCTCAGCCGCAAACAAGTCTGGCGCAGCGGCCAGCAGCCCGTTCACCGCCGCATCCAGCGCCGCATCTTCGCTCAAAAACGCTTCTATGGGCAGGCCCAGCTCTCGCTGCTGCATCACCAGGTGAAACTCAGTGCCCCACCGCTGCCGCTCGACCATGGCGGGGTCACTGGGCACCGGCACCGGCTCCAGATAGCTGTACTGGTAGCGCCGGGGGCAGATCTCTAACAGCTTGAGCTGGCCTTGGGTGAGGGTGAGCATGGGGGAAGGGGCTTAGGTAGGGGCGCAGCATGCTGCGCCCCTACCTAAGATGACACGGGGAATTAAACCGTCGCCAGCAGTTTATCGACGTTCTTGGCAGTCTCAAAGAAGTAGGCGGCGTTTTCTTCGGGGGTGCCGGGCAAAATGCCGTGGCCCAGGTTCATGATGTGGCCGCGATTGCCCGCCTTTTTGATGGTGTCGAGAATGCGATCGCGAATCAGCTCCTGGGAACCAAACAAAATCGCCGGGTCAACATTGCCCTGCACGCCAATGCTGGGGCCGAGGCGACGGCGGGCCTCCGCCATGTCCATCGTCCAGTCAACGCTGACGATATCGACCCCCGACTCGCCCATCAGGTCAAACACCCCGGCGCTGCCGCTGATGTAGAGAATTAAGGGGGTGTCGGGGTGGGTCTGCTTTACCTGCTGCACCACCCGCTGCTGGTAGGGCAGGGCAAAGGTGCGGTAGTCCATCGGGCTGAGCTGCCCGGCCCACGAGTCAAACAGCTGCACCACCTGGGCACCGCAGTCGATCTGGTAGCGCACGTAGGTGGCAATGTTGTCGGCCAGCTTGCCCAGCAGCTGGTGCAGCATGGCGGGTTCCCTAAAGGCCATGCCCTTGATGTTGGTGTAGCTCTTTGAGGTTTTGCCCTCGACGGCATAGGCGGCCAGAGTCCAGGGCGAGCCGACAAAACCCAGCACCGCCGCATCGTTGCCCACTTCGCGGCGCAGGGTTTGCAGAATGGTGCGAATGTAGGGCAGCGCCGTCTCGGGGTCGAGCTCGTGCACCGCATCGACCTGGGCCTGGGTGCGGATGGGCGGGTCGATGATCGGCCCCTGGCTCTCAACGATGTCAAAGGGAATGCCCATGCCCGGCAGCGGGGTGAGAATATCGGAGAACATGATCACCCCATCGGGGCGAAAGGCGCGCCAGGGCTGGAGGGAAATCTCGATCGCCAGGTCGGCGTTCTCAGAGCGATCGCGAAAGGACGGGTACTTATCGCGCAGGTCACGGTACACCTTCATATAGCGGCCAGCCTGGCGCATCATCCACACGGGGGGACGCTCTAGCACCTCGTGGCGGGCGGCGCGGAGCAACAAAGGTACCTGGTTCACTGCGGTCATGGGAGGCGTCACCAATTTACGAGACAGGTTAAAGAAGACAGGTTAAAAAAAGACAGGCTGCAAAAGACAGGCTTAACAAAAACAGGTTTAAGCGCGATCGCTAGTTTATCACTCTGTGAGGCTCTCTAATTCTTACGGGAAAAGGGGTTCAGCACTTTTTGTGTCGCAACATTTGTACACAATGTAAAGCGTTGCGCAACTATTCTCAGAAAGGGCCACCTCCCCCTAGTTTATGCCTCAGGAGGGCGCACAAATTTGAGGGTGAGGCCACCTCGGTTGGCCAACTTGCCGCCGTTGCCCACCAGCTCGATGGGTTCGGGCAGGCCAAAGCCGCTGCCGCGATCGCCGCCAGATCGGCTACCTTACGACTTCGACCATGCGATCGACCGCTTCCTCAGTTTCGGCCACTATCCACAGCACGGGTTCATTGCTCACAATCCATTACCTCCCATGAATTGGCAGCATAATACATTTGCTCTAGTCATCTATCATCAAAGTACCCCTTTCGCTAACTGTTATGGTATTGGCAAATCATTCAGCTAACCCATGAGCGCTTTACCCGTAACTTCGATTAAGACTGAGGTACCCACGAGCCTCGTGAACCAGGCCCAACGGTTAGTCGATGCTGGTTGGTTTAGCAGTATGGATGACCTTGTGCTAGATGCCCTGCGGCGATTTTTAGAGTCTCACCGTGAAGATCTGATGGAAGATTTTATCCGTCAAGACGTGGAATGGGGTCTTAGGGGGAATGACTAATAATCCCCCGGTTGTCATTTGTGACGCTGGGCCTCTGATTCATCTCGATGAGCTGGAATGTATTTCGCTACTCAGCGACTTTCGGCAAGTACTGGCTCCAGAGCAGGTTTGGGATGAAGTTGCCCTTCACCGCCCTAACCTCGCCGAACAGCTAATTTCAACTATCGAGAGAGTACCTGTTGTACTCTCTACAAGCCCTTTGTTTCAAACATTGGTTCACACATTTGCTTTAGATTTTGGCGAACAAGCCGCTCTGAGTTTGGCTGAGTCCTATGCTGAAGCTATTTTTCTAACCTATGACGCCGCAGATCGTCTAGCTGCAAGTGCATTGGGGCTAGAAGTCCATGGCACCGTCGGCATTTTGTTAAGAGCGATTCGAAGAGAACAGCGTAGTCGCAGAGAGATTTTGATTATTTTGCAGCAGATTCCAGAGCGTTCTTCCCTGCACATCAAACCAAGTTTGTTGAGAGAAATTATCAATCGGTTGGAGTTGTGATGCTCCCATCGCTTCATCCTAAATTCTACGGACTGATGTCTGTTATTCCCGTGAAGACGAGAATCCATTCGAGGGCAGGGATTACCGGGTGGATTCCCGCCCCACGCATTGGCGGGGACAGGCTCTGCACGGCAATGATTTTTGTTTGCAGATCCCTTCAGATTATTTGGCCCAGAAAAAGGGGCGCTTCGCCGTAGAATTAAAGACTGTGACGATTTGGCGAAACGCAGATTTATTCCCATGGACATTGTGAGCTTTTTTGAAACCCTGGCTGGCAAGTGGTTTTCTCAGCGCACCACCCACAACCTGGCCGACCAGAGTTCTCAGACGGGGCAGTCTAATCTGCTGATTGAGTTTTTGCCCGCCACCGATGGCGATCTGGCCCAGGCCTGTGCGCCGCTGGGCTATGACCCCAGCCAAATTGCCTGCGGCCTGCGTGTCAACCAAGACAGCGAACTCGAGGGCAAGACCCAAAAGATTCAGAGCAGCGCCCTGATGGTGATCATGGCTCCCGCCGCATCGGGGGAAGGGGTGCTGGTGCAGTCCGCCGCCTCGTCGCCCACCCTCCAGGGCACCTACCGGGTTGACGATGCGGTGCTGACCATTGTCACCCCCACCGAGACCGGGCAAATCGAAGAACGCCTGTGGTTTGCCAACCCCAGCCTGCGCATGCGCACCAGCGTGGTCAAAGTTGGAGACATCGAGCAAATTGCATCGTTTTGTTCTGAAATTCGCATGGGTGCGCCCAAGCCCGCTAACTAATTACCGCTGTCTAGCGGTGACGTTGCGCCTGGGGGAAGCATATAGATTGCTAGCCGGACTTGGTGGGGACGCTTTAGACCAGGGTGCCTGGTGGGGGTGTTTGGCTCAGGGGTTGCGAGGTGGGGTCTAGGGGTAGAGGTTGCTCTTGAGGAGCGGTGACGGTCTCTGGTGGGTTAGGCGTCGGCTGCGCCTGAGGTAGCGTTTGCACGATCAGCTCATTGCCGTCGCGGCCGAGGATGGCGACGGTGTCGCCGGGGGTTAGCGGCGTGCCGGGGGGAGTTGCGATCGCAGTCCAGTAGACCCCTTCAAACTTGACCTGGTACTTGTGTTGCCCCTCTAAGAGGGTTTCGACCATGGCGGTTTTATCCGTCCAGGCCCCCTCTGGAAAGGTGGGTTCATCGGCTGAATCAGAGGCCCACTGGACATCCTGGGGAGAATCAGCTTCGGGAAAGAAATCTTCTTCTATTTCTTCTGGCATTACTTAAAGAGTTTGATAGGGTACTGTCAACTATCGCTGGGTTGCCCCACTTGAATACTCATCCTTGAGATAGATAGTAGCGGAGATAGGCAGTGGCTTGCGATCACTTGCGATCAATGGAATAGAATGCTCCTTTGGCAGCATTGGTGAGTAGACACAGTTGGCAGGGGCATCGCTAAGTCGCTATGCTGCCCTGGAACGTGAGGACAAAAACGGCTATGGCAGGGTCTCAGATCGAACAGTGGAATCAGCCAGAACTCCAGGGCGACCCAGGGGTAGAACCGGCGGCGACAGCGGCAGCCATTACCCTTGCCCCCATGCCTGGGCCGCTACCCCGGCCTCGGTGGCAGCGGCGGCTGGCGATCGCCGCCGCCATCGGTGCCCTAGGCAGCCTGGGCGGCCTGCTGCTGTGGATCTTTCGCCCTGCGCCCCACCCCTACGTGGTCGATATTTCGCCCGCCCAAAGTCGATTTGCGATCGCCCAGGGCGAGACCCCCCGCCTGAGTTGGCAGGTGAGCCATCCCCGCCAGGTGCAGACGATGCTGCTGCGCGGCTATGCCCCCGACGGCACCCTGGTGTATGGCCCCGAAGCCTACGACCTATCCCAGGGGCTGCCGGTTAACCTGCTGCCCTACTGCGACCAAACCGGGCGCATGCTCACCTGTCGTGAGGTGCCCCTCGATCTGGGTGAGCCAGGTCAGTATCGCTTTGAGCTCACCCTGATGCCCGACCTGGCGCTCAATCTGCCGCCAGTGCAGGCGGTCAGCAGCCTGGTTACCCTGGCGGGGCCGGGCCAGCCCACGGTGGTAGAGCTAGCCCCCGACCAGGTGATTTATTCTGAAGCGGGCACCCAGGCGGGTGCCAATGGCGCCATGGCCCCCGCCGTTACCGATGCCGGCGTTCGCGTCAGCTGGATTGTGACTAACCCCGACAGCCTGCAAGATCTGCTGCTGGTGGTCAAACAGCCCGACGGTACCACCCTGGGCGGGCGACGCTTTACCCTGCGCAATCCCGACAGCCCGACGCAGGTGGCCCTGCCCGAAGAGCTGCAACCCTTCTGCCAAATTCAAGACCGGCTGATTTGCCAGGGGGTGCCCAGCGGCATGCTCGAGGTGGGCCAGTACCAGTTTGAGCTGACGGCGGTGCCCATCGACCTAGGGGATGGCGAGTTGCCTGGCGCCAAGCAGAGTGAGGTGGTGGCCATCGAGCCGCGCCCGGTGCGCATTGCCTCGTTTACTATCAACGGCAACGATGCCCAGCCCAAGTATCTGGTGCCGGTGGAGCCCGGGCAGCAAATTCCGGGCTTTCAGGTGGCCTGGCGGGTAGAAGGCGGGTCTACGGCCCGAGTGGAGCTGCTGCCTGCCCCCGGTACCGTTGGCCCCCAGGGCACGCTGTCGATGCCCCTCAGCCCGTCGGGCACCACCACCGTCACCCTGCGGGTGACCGATGGCCAAAACCCTCCCCTGGTGAGGGCTGTCACCTTTGAGACCTTTAACCCCCGGCCTAACCAGCCGGTGATTATTAACCAAGGGGGCGGTGCCCCCAGCGGCGGCAGTGGCCAGGGCGCTCAGCCCGCTCAGCCCGCTCAGCCCGCTCAGCCCGCCCCCCAACCTCGCGACCCCCTGAGCGACAGCCTGCGCGACCAGGGTTCCACCTCTGGCGGTGCCCTAGACGATCTGCGCACCCGCCCCCCCGAAGATTTAGATTTGAAGTTTTAGCTTTGAAGTTCTAGCTTTGAAGGCTTAGGTTTGAAATTCTAGGGAGCAGGAGTTTCTCGCTTGGGCTATGGCAAATACTAACCCTGACCCGGTGGATTTTAGTCAGCTGCTGCGATCGCACATGACCCGGCTGGGCATCGCCAGCTACCGTGCCCTCAGCCAGACCAGCGGCGTGCCGCGTTCGGCCATTGACCGGCTGCGCCAGGGGCAGGTGGCGCAGCTCCGGGTGTCAGCCCTGCAAGGCATTAGTCACGCCCTCGGGGTTTCCCTGGCTGAGCTGGTCGAGACCTTTAGCGAAACCCCTAGCGAAACCTCTAGCAATCAGCCGAGGCAGACCCTAGCATCGCTGCCGGATGCCAAGGCGGATCAGGTCAAGGCCCTGCGCCAGGAGTGCGATCGCCTGCAAACCCAGCTTGCCACCCAGGCCGAGACCGTGCGCCAGCAGGTACAGCAAGCCGCCATTGCCCAGCTAGAACCCTGGCTAGTGCAGTGGCCCACCGCCGCCCACGCGGCCCAGCAAAACCCCAGTCTCCCCGCTCAAAAGCTGCTGCCCCTGGTGCGCCCGGTGGCAGCTCTGGTGCAGCAGTGGGGCGTCACCGCGATCGAAACCGTTGGGGCGGAGGTGCCCTTTGACCCCCAGGTTCACCAGCCCAGGGAGGCGGTCATGCAGCCGGGGGAGCTGGTGCGGGTTAGCCATGTGGGCTACCGCCAGGGCGATCGCCTGCTGTATCGAGCCAGGGTCAGCCCAGTTGTCAAATAAGTAGGCAAAATCTAGATAGATAAGCCCCAGACGCGCCTGCCCTCAGATTTGTTGCCCATTCGACCAGCTTGCGTCCGCTCCATAAACGTTCGATAAAGTTTCAGATTTTTTCTCAATTCCCTACGGAATTTGGGCGGCTGCGTGGGAATCTTATGCGTGGGTGAGTCACTAACCGGGCCAGCCCATTACGACCCTTACTATACAGAACTCCACTTTCTAGCTGAACCACCTATATTTGACCAGCTCCTGGCCCTCGGGTCGGGAGCTGGTCGTTTGGGGCCTGGGTCACTCCCTGGGCAACCTTCTGGAATCAGTCAGACCAGAGGGCGAATCTGAAGGGCGAAGTACCCCGCTATGGTCACTAACGCCATTCCCCCCAGCAACCCTTTGCTGAGCACCGAGTTGAGTCGGGGCAGCAGATAGGCTGTGGCCGCCAGCACCAGCACCAGCTCCACCGTTGCCCCCAGCAGGCCAAAGTGGTCAGAGTCGTAGTACGACACCGGGCTAATAAACCGAAACGAACTCAGGGGCCAAAAGTGCTGGTGGGCGTCGTCGTGGCGCAGGGGCAGGTCGGCCAGGTGGTGCAGCACCATGCTGGCCCCCAAAAAACCGATCCAAGGCCCGATCCAGGGGCCAGCCCAAACGCGCCTGAAAGAATAGCCCAGGGCCACCCCCAGCAGCCCCAGGGGCATCGAGTTGCCCACGGCAAATATCGCCTGCCAAAAGTCACGGTAGTAGGCCTCGCCCCAGATGATTTGCTCGGGCAGCCCCTGCGCCCTAGCCCAGCCGTAAAATATAAACAGGGCTGCATCGGGAATCAGCGCGCCGATTAAAATCGGCTAGGTCATGGCCGGGGCCACCGGGCGACGCAGCAGAGCCAGGTTGAGAATCAAGTGACTGGGAGTATTCATCGGGCCATGGGAAAGCAGGTCATGGGAAAGCGGCCAATCTATCTAGACTGCCACGCCACCACCCCGGTTGACCCCCGGGTGGTCGAGGCAATGATGCCATTTTTCACCGAGCACTTTGGCAACCCGGCCAGCCTGACCCACGCCTACGGCTGGGAGGCCGAGGCGGCGGTGACCCAGGCGCGAGCCACCCTAGCCGCCGCCATCCACGCCAGCCCTGAGGAAATTATCTTTACCAGCGGGGCCACCGAGGCCAACAACCTGGCGATTAAGGGCATCGCCGAAGCCTGTTTGAGCCGAGGGCGGCATCTGATTACAGTGCAGACAGAGCACAGCGCCGTGCTCGACCCCTGCAAATATTTAGAGTCTCTGGGGTTTGAGGTCACCTACCTGCCCGTACAGCCCGACGGTTTAGTCGATCTCGACATCCTAGAAAAAGCCTTTCGCGACGACACCGTGCTGGTGTCGGTAATGGCGGCCAACAACGAAATTGGGGTGCTACAACCCCTAGCAGAAATTGGGGCGCGGTGCCGTGATCGCAAGGTCTTCTTCCACAGCGACGCCGCCCAGGCAATCGGCAAAATTTCCCTCAACGTGCAGACGATGCCGGTGGATTTGCTGTCGCTCACCGCCCACAAAGTCTACGGCCCCAAGGGTACTGGGGCGCTCTACGTGCGGCGACGGCCTCGGGTGCCCCTGGCGGCGCAGCTCCACGGTGGCGGCCACGAGCGGGGGCTGCGATCGGGCACCCTATACCCGCCGCAGATCGTGGGTTTTGCCAAGGCCGTCGAGCTGGGCCTGGCTGAAATGGCGACCGAGGGCGATCGCCTGCTGACCCTGCGTCAGCACCTGTGGGAAGGGCTGCAATCTCTAGGTGGTCTGCACCTCAACGGCCATGCTACCCAACGGCTGCCCGGCAACCTCAATGTCAGCTTTGAGGGGGTCGATGGTCAGGCGCTGCTGCTGGGCTTGCGGAGCGTGGTGGCGCTGTCGTCGGGGGCCGCATGCAGCACGGCCAGCACCGCCCCTTCCCCTGTGCTCAAGGCCCTGGGGCGAGACGATGACTTAGCCTACGCCTCGCTGCGCTTTGGCCTGGGGCGCTTTACCACCGTCGAAGAGATTGACCAGGTGGTAGCGGCGGTAGTGGCAACGTTGCAGGCGCTGCGCCCGGCAGCGTCATAAGAAAACCAGATAGGGCATAATGGGAATTAACTTTGGGGTCAAGGGTATCGGCAGCAGGTAGGGCCATGCCCACGTTGAGTGCAACCAGTGTCGTGTTTGGTTCTCCGGCAGACCTATGACCACCCAAAATCATCACCAAAATCATCAACTTAGTGACCTCCTTAGGGTCGGCATTGAGCAGGCCCGCCTGGGCTATTTTGAGGCGGCAATTGAGCAGTTTTCTCAGGCTATTACCCTAGATCAGACCTGCGCCAAGGCATTTTATAACCGAGGCTGCGCCTACCGTGACCGGGGCCAGCCCAGCACCGCCATTGACGACTTTTCTGCGGCGCTGCGCCTAGAGCCAGCGTTTGCCAACGCCTACATCAACCGGGGCAGCCTCTATCGGCTGGTGGGGCGGCTGGCCGAGGCCCTGGGCGACCTCGACCGGGCCATCGAGCTACAGCCGGCATCGGTCAAGGCCTACGGCAACCGGGGCCGCATTAAGCTTGACCTCGAAGACTACGACGGCGCGATCTCAGACTTTTCTGTGGTGCTGGCCCAGCAGCCCAAGTTCGCCAAAGTTTTGCTGTGGCGGGGGCTGGCCTATCTCAAGCAGGGCACCCTAGCCGCCCTGGCCGAACCCCGCCGGGCGGCCTACCAGTTTGCCATTGCCGATTTTTCGCGGCTGTTGCAGAGCCAGCCCCGCCATGCTGAAGCCTACAACTACCGAGCGGTGGCCTACTTTCAGCTGCGCAATACCTACCAGGCCACCCTCGACATCAACCGCGCCCTAGATTGT